>NZ_CAADGZ010000004.1:0-67430 GCF_900696675.1 uncultured Candidatus Kuenenia sp.
GCTTCCGACAAAACAACCGAGGAAGGTTCAAGTCCACGACTTCCCCAACCCAGAAGTCCCACGCGCCTATCCTTATGGTATCTACGACCTCGGGCGCAATCCCGGTTTTGTCAATGTTGGAACCGACCATGATACCGGCGCATTTGTGGTAGCGTCGATTCGCGGATGGTGGCGTTTTGAAGGACGGCGGCTTTATCCGGATGCGAACATGATTCTGATCACAGCCGATGGCGGAGGGAGTAATGGGTCGCGCTTGAGACTATGGAAGTTGGAATTGCAGAAGTTTGCTGATCAAACCGGTCTGTGTATTTCAATTTGTCATTTTCCTCCTGGAACCAGCAAATGGAACAAGATCGAGCACCGACTCTTTTCCTTTATCACGTCAAATTGGCGAGGTGAACCGTTGCGGGATTACGAAACGATCGTCAATCTCATCGCCAAAACGACCACGGCGAAGGGACTGAAAGTAACCTGTAGGCTGGATCGCCGGAAATATCCGACAGGAAGAAAGGTTAGTGATGAAGAAATGGAGAACATCAATGTGGAGCGCAATAAATTTCACGGCGACTGGAACTACGTCATAAGACCAAAGGCAATAGTGAAAAGTTGATACCTTTATTTATTTACAGAGCCTAACTACTGGTCTGAAAAAGCCCGTCCATTATACCCTGTTGATGAGCCGGTAGATCAATGCCTGGGTTATAGCGTTAAACTCCTTTGGTAAAATAATCTCTTTGTCCGATAGTAGGGATATTTTTAATCGCATAAAACACCAGCTAAGTAATGGAAGCCTATATTGTACGCACTTTAAATTAGGTTGGGTTTTTAAAATGCAAAAATCCAACGGCATTCATTTTTATCCACCCCTAACCCTTCCCAAGAGGGGAATTAGATGAGTCACAAAAAATCGGGAATGCCCCGAATACGCCACCCTACTTCTTTAATCTTTTACTAATCTGTGGATTGTTTATTTTCATTCCCTTTTGTGAGCAACTGATCATGGATGTTTCATAGTAAATGATTACTATAAAATCCTTTAGAAAATCATCGCAAAACAAACATCAATCAGGAATAAGGGTCTGATACACTGGCATCCTGAAAGGTTGCCATTTCATTTAATAATTTTACGCCGGCTTCTATCAGATTGATTCCCAGTGCTGCACCTGTTCCTTCTCCCAGGCGCATATTTAAATTCAATAATGGTTCTTTTCCCAAAAACTTTAACATGTGTTTGTGGCCTTGTTCCCCGGAGACATGGGATGCGATAAAATAATTGCCTGCCTTTGGTTCTAAGGCACTGGCAATTATTGCACCTGCTGTGGAAATAAAACCGTCGAGAACGATGGGGATGCGATGGCGGGCAGCGCCAAGACACAAACCGACAATGCCGCCTATTTCGTAGCCTCCCACTTTTGCCAGGACATCAATCGGGTCATTCGGGTCGGGACGGTTAATGGCGATTGCTTTCTTTATGACAGCGATTTTTTTCTGTACCGCTTGATCATTTAGTCCGGTTCCGCGTCCGGTTGCCACGGAAACATCAACATTCCCTAAAACGGAAAAGATGGCGCTGCTGGGAGTCGTGTTGGCAATCCCCATGTCGCCCAGTCCAATAATGTCCAATCCGTCCTGAAGTTCTTCTTCGATGAGTTCTATGCCCATTTCAATGGATTTAACAGCGTCTTCCCTGGACATTGCCGGCCCCAACGCCATATTATTTGTGCCGTGTTTCCATTTTTTTATCTTGAGACCCGGAGAAGGAGGAATGTTTGAAGCGACGCCGCAATCCACCACAATTACCTTTGCGCCGATGTGTCTCGCCAGGACGTTGATAGCTGCCCCTTCACGAATAAAATTTTGTACCATTTCGCGGGTAACTTGCTGAGGGAATGCGCTTACTCCTTCCGCAACAACACCATGATCCCCTGCAAGTGTAAATATCTTTTTATGCCTTATTCTGCAAGAGAGGTTTCCTTTTATTGAGTAATATATGGTTGCCAGTTCTTCCAGCCTTCCCAAACTTCCCCTTGGTATGGCAAGGGTATCAAACCTGGCCTTAATGTGCCCCTGCGGGTCAATTAGAACGGTTTCTATGTTTTCGATAGTTTGTTTTAGATATGGCATTTGCGGGTATATATGTTGCATTCGGTTGTAAGTTTTTTTATAGTGAGACTTATGGAATTGCCACGTAAGAACGCCTTTTTTGTAAGGTTTTTCTTTGCCTGCCCGGTGTGCTTTGTGTTTGAAATCGTACTGGATGCGGCATTGCTGCGCTATGTTAATATATATCAATAAATAAATTCAAGTCATATTTCCCATGAAGAATTCTACCCATTTAATAGAGCAGGTCTTACTCAGCAAGATAATAGATAAAGACCAGTTAAAAAAGGCTAAAGAAATACAGGCTAAAAAACCGATTGGGCTGGAAGATGCACTGGTGGAACTTGGCTATACTACCCATCAGGAGATAATTAAATCTTTATCAGAGCATTATGATTTGCCGGTGCTTGATCTTGCGAATCTGGAGATACCTGACGAAATAATTAATTTACTGCCCACGCACATTATTAAAAAAAACGGTATTTTACCCATATCAAAAAAAAGCGGCGTGATAACCATAGCAACGAGTCGGCCTCCAGACCTTGGATTTATGGATAATTTGCGGTTTATGTTGGGTTCGGATATTAAATTTATTCTTGCTACCGCTGAACAGATTGCATATGCCTTTCGCAAAAACTGTCATAATGAATCAACTGAAATGGTAGGTTCGTTGCTGAAAGAAATAAGGATGGGCGATGTCGCCATAGTTCAAACGGAGAGTGAATCTGGCGGGGTATATCGGAGTGAAGCCAAATCCGCAGAAGACGACAGCCCTGTTATACAATTAGTTTCGCTTATTATAAATAAAGCCATTATTGCCAGTGCGAGCGATATCCATGTTGAGCCACTTTTAAGCAAGCTGCGCATCCGTTACCGCATTGACGGCGTATGCCAGGAGGCGGACGTCTTGCCAAAAAATCTTCAGGATTCAATTATTTCCCGCATAAAAATACTTGCCAATTTGGATATTTCTGAAAAAAGGAGGCCGCAGGACGGAAGGATAAGCCTTCATTTTTCAGGGAAGGATATGGATATCCGGGTATCATGCCTACCTTCCATTTACGGCGAAAGCATTGTTATGCGTTTACTCGAAAAATCACAAACGCTGATGTGCATTAAAAATCTTGGACTTTGCACAAGTGATTTTCAGCGTTTTCAATCGATTATTAAAATGCCAAACGGTATATTTCTCATTACAGGCCCTACCGGCAGCGGGAAAACGACAACGCTCTACGCAATTATTAACGAACTCAACCAGACGGGCGTAAAAATTGTTACGGCGGAAGATCCCGTTGAATACACAATAAAAGGCGTTAATCAAAGCGAGGTGCATGATAAAATCGGTTTTACTTTCCCAAAGATTTTAAGGACTATGCTCCGTCAGGACCCAAATGTTATACTTGTCGGGGAAATCCGTGATACAGAAACTGCGGATATTGCAATTGCTTCCGCCCTGACAGGACACCTTGTCCTCAGCACCCTTCATACGAACGATGCACCCTCCGCCATTACCAGGCTCATTGATATGAACATTAAACCGTTTCTTGTTTCGACCTCTTTGCAGGGAATCATGGCGCAACGGCTGGTGAGGGCGATATGCCACGATTGCAGGGAACAGACGCATTATACGCCGGAACAAATCACGCAAATGGGTTTCGATCCAGGTATGTTTACGGAATATTATTTCTATAAGGGAAAAGGGTGCAAGAAGTGCAATAATATTGGTTTTAAAGGCAGGATCGGCATATACGAACTTTTGGAGATGAATGAGACCATGCGCGATATGGCGTACAACGCAGCTTCTACCGATGAAATGAGAAAAGCGGCAAAAACAGCGGGAATGACCACGCTGAAAGAGGACGGCATCAGGAAGGCAAAAGAAGGCAGGACCACCCTGGAAGAGATATTCAGGGTGACCGGAACGGAAGAGTGAAAACGATGCAGGCAAAAAGTAAATCAAAACCGGATGCAAAAAGCGACGCACAAAGAAGACTCTTTGGGCAATTGCTGAAAGAAAATGGGTTTGCCACAGAAGATCAAATCCAGGAAGCCCTTGCAGTGCAAAAGCAGAATGGGGGGTTGCTGGGAGATATTCTTATTAGCATGAACTATGTGACGGATCCGCAAATAATGCAGGTGTTGAGCGAATACCTGGGAGTGGAAATTGTAAATATAGAAGATAGAGAAGTGCCGGGAGATGTGATTAATTTAGTGCCCGCTGCCATTGCGCAATTGTATAGAATTATCCCTATAAGTTATGAACAGGAGAAACAGGTTATTACGATTGCCCAGGCGGACGCCCTTGCAATTGAAACATTGGATGACTTACGATTGGTGCTGAAACTCAACGTGAAACCGGTACTTTGCCACAAAGATTCCGTAGCCCGCGCCCTGGAAAAATATTATCCCAAAAAACATGAGTCTGTGGAGCAGTTGCTACTGGAGTTTAAGGAGGATAAGTCATATGCGCAATCTGTTTCAGGGAATTACATAGATATTGAAGAACTAAAGAAAATGGCGTCTACCGCCCCGGTGAAGAAATGGGTAGGCCTTATGTTTTTATATGCGGTTCTGGATAAAGCAAGCGATATTCATTATGAGGCTTTTGAGGATAGCTTTCGGGTACGGTACCGGATAGACGGCGTATTGTATGAAAGGGTGTCCCCACCCAGAGAGCTTGGCATTCCTATTAATTCCAGGATAAAGGTAATGGCGGGAATGGATATCTCGGAAAGAAGACTGCCGCAGGATGGAAGGATAAAACTGAATGTTGGCGGCGCGTCAATAGATTTGCGTGTTTCTACGCTTCCGACAAAATTCGGGGAAAGCATTGTGATGCGACTGCTCGATAAGTCGGCGGTATCACTTAGTTTGGACAAGCTGGGGTTCAGGTCTGAAGAATTAAAAAATATCTATCAATTGCTGAATATCCCGAATGGTATAATTCTCGTTACAGGCCCTACGGGGTCTGGCAAGACGACTACATTGTACGCCGCATTAAACTATTTGAACGAAATAACCACTAAGATAATAACCACTGAAGATCCTGTAGAATATGATGTTGACGGGCTTATTCAGGTGCAGGTAAACCCGTCGATAGGCGTTGACTTTGCAAGTTGCCTGCGGTCTATTTTGCGCCAGGATCCTGATATTATACTTGTTGGTGAAATCAGGGATGAGGAAACGGCCAGGATTGCCATACAGGCTTCATTGACGGGCCATTTGGTTTTTAGTACATTACACACAAACGACGCCCCGCTTACGATAACGCGTTTAATTGATATCGGTGTTAAACCTTATTTGATTGCTTCAACACTGGAATGTGTCATCAGCCAGCGGTTGGTAAGGAAAATATGTGCATCCTGCAAAGAAGAATATGAGCCTTCCGATGAATTGTTAAATGAGTTGAATCTTAGAAAAACCATAGCGGAGGGAAAAAGATTTTTCCGGGGGAGAGGGTGTAGTGATTGCAGAAAAATCGGATACAGGGGACGTATGGGTATATATGAAATAATGCCTGTCAATGAAGAAATACGGGGTTTAATTACCGAACAGGCAAGTACAAATGTAATAAGGAATGTTGCAAGAAAAAACGGCATGAATACATTGCGCGAAAACGGACTAAAAGCAATTTTTGAGGGGCAAACAACGGTTGAAGAGGTTGTACGTGAAACCATTTCCACATAAGCGCTAAGTTAACATTACGGATTAATTTAACCGTGTAATGAAATTTACATATTCGCGTTTATTAGCGTCATTGGCGGTTCCTTTATTAACCGTGAATACACGCAAATAGACGCTAATGAAAAACGAATATCGAACAAGGAATTTCGAATTATGAAGTTTTCTTATCCTCCGACATTCATTTCATGGGGTCAGGACGAAACAACCCTGACAGGGTTACAAACCCTGTCAGGGTTAACACTACGGTAACGTTTTATTAAAACATGGCGGAAGTCGCAAAAAATCAGGAATGCACCCGCTTAGGGGGGTTGTTTCTTTAAATTAAATTGAGAGATTATGTAATGTCCATTTTTCAATATTATGCGGTAAACAGTACAGGAAAGAAGATAAAGGAGAGGATAGAAGCGGCATCATCGGAGGAGGCGATTTCTAAAATCCGCGGATTAGGCTATTTCCCTACCGGCATAAAAGAATTAACTGTACGTGGAAAATCGGCGGAACAACATGCCGCGAAAACGCAGAAGAAAAAATTTGGCGAGATAAATATATCTATTGGAGGAGTAAAGTCTAAGCATTTGACGCTGTTTACGCGTCAGTTATCCACATTACAGGATGCGGGTTTGCCCATAATCAGGAGTTTGCAGATACTTGCCGCACAGCTTAAAAAAGGCATGCTGAAAAAAACGGTGCTGAAGGTCATTGAAAATATTGAAGGCGGAAGCACATTTTCGGGAGCGCTTGCAAGACATCCGCGGGTATTCGACAAGCTATACGTAAATATTGTCAAAGCTGGTGAAATAAGTGGTTCATTGGATATCATTTTGAGGAGACTGGCTGATTTCAGGGAAAAGATGGAACGGCTTATCCGAAAAATAATAACCGCTATGATTTATCCTTCTGTGGTGGTCGTGGTTGCTGCGGCAATCCTTATAGGCCTTATGATCTTTGTCGTACCCAATTTTGCGAAAATATTCGATGAACTGGGATTAGACCTGCCTGCCCCAACCAGGATGCTGATTCAGTTCAGCACTGCTCTTAAGACAAATTGGATGTATTTGCCTGCCGTGCCCGTTGGAACTTTTATTTTTTACAAACTCGTAAGAATGATTAAGAAGGTGAGGCTGCTCATTGACCGGGCAAAATTTAAGATACCGGTTTTTGGGGCAATAATAAATAAATCTACCGTATCCCGGTTTACCCGTACCCTTGCGACGTTAACATCAAGCGGTGTGCCTATTTTAGATTCGCTCATAAATTCGAAAGATACCACCGGAAATGCCGCTGTTGCCCAGGCGATACAAAATATTCATGATAGTATCCGCAGCGGAGAAACTATCGCAAAACCGCTGCGTGAATCAAAGATTTGCAATGAAATAGTCGTCAATATGGTTGAGGTAGGAGAGGAAACTGGCGAGCTGGAAAAAATGCTTACAAAGGTTGCCGACAACTATGACGATGAAGTGGACAGGGCTGTTGAAGGGCTTGTAAGCCTGATAGAACCGATTATGATTGTGTTTTTGGGTGGTTCGGTTGGGTTTATTGTAATCGCCATGTTTCTGCCTCTCGTAAAATTGATGCAGAGTATCGGCGGGTAACATTTGTAGTAAATCAGAGATTTTAAACTACAGTCGGCAATCGGCAAATTGCAGATTGGGGATTGGGATTGGGATTGAAAACTGAGGACTGAATCACGAGAGGCGAGAGACGAGGGAAACAACCTCGGGGTTATTTTGTACCGATCCCATGAACGGTTACAAAAAATCGGGAATGCTCTGGCTTTGGACAGGACAAAAACGAAATTTAACATGTTTTATAAAAGGTGCTATAGTGATAGTTTACTCCGGAATAAGAATAAGTGTAAGGAAGGATGAAGTTGCTCTTGATGACGGAAGAAAGGTGATGCGGGAGGTAGTTGACCATCCCGGCTCTGCCGCCATCATTCCTTTTATTGCAAACGATGAGATTCTGTTAATTAAACAATACCGGTATGCGGTAAACGAAACGATATATGAAATACCAGCCGGTACCCTTGATGAAGGCGAGACTTTTTTTGAATGTGCAAACCGGGAACTGGAAGAAGAAACAGGGTATAAAGCAGGCATTCTTACCCCTTTGTCGGTCATTTATCCGTCTCCCGGTATTTTGAATGAAACCATGCATCTTTATAAGGCAACAAACCTGATCAAAACGAAAACGAATCATCAGGCAGATGAATCAATCAAAGGGATTGTTGCGATTAAAGTAAAAGAAGCGTCTGAAATGATAAAAAGGGGGGAGATCAAAGATGCAAAAACGGTGTGCTGTATTTTAATGACGATTTCGGGGGTTCACGTTTTTAAATAAAGCACGTTTGTGAGTACGTTAAGTATATTTTATTGACAACAAGTGAAACGCTATGATAGGGGGCTCTCTGATTCAGGGGCTGGTAAGCGATTTGGCAAAATCATATCCGAAGATTGAACACTTTTTCAAAATTTCTTCTGTAGGGATAAAATTAGCTTTTAGGGAAGGTTGCACAACATTTAACTTTAGGCCTCTTAAACGGTCTTCCATTAGTTTAACTGCTTCTCCGCTCCATCCATACGTGCCAAATGTTGCACATTTCCTGCCTTTAATGTTAAGACTAAATAAAATATTCATCATATCCCACATGTGTTTTACCGCATCTCCATTCATTGTTGGCGAACCAAACAGCAACCCATCGGCAGATTCTATTTCGAACCGTGCATGTTCCGGAGAAATAGCGGCAACATCCAACAGCTTTGCTTCACTGCTTACCGTACAAGCGCCTTTTGCTATCGCCTCCGCCATTTTTTTTGTATTCCCATAGACAGATACATATAAAATTACGATGAGTTTTTTGCTCCGGGGGGGGAGTGGCGTGCTCCACTCTTTATATGCCTTTATGTATTTTTGCGGGTCTGTTCTTAATATAGGGCCGTGGCTGGGAGCAATCATTTTTATGTCGAGTTGATTTGTTTTGTCTAACGCTTCAAGTATTTTTTTTCTGAAGGGACCCATTATGTGCTCAAAATAATATCTGAAATCTTCAAAAAATTCATCCACCCTGTCATCAAAAAGCCTTTCATCGCAAAAATGGGTGGCAAATCCATCACAGGGAAACAGTATCGCATCGTCATGCAAATAAGTAAACATGGTATCCGGCCAATGCCAGAATGGGGCATGAATAAACTGTAATTGTCTGTTTCCCAGAGAAATGCATTCGCCGTCCTCAACCGTTTTTCCGTTAAACTCAGAGTTAAGAATGTTTTTCAGAAACATTGAGGCGGTCTTTGTTGATAAGACCTGGGCATTTTTAGCTAGTTTTAATAGCTGTCCTAGCGATCCGGTATGGTCCATTTCCGTGTGATTTACCACAATATAGCAAATGTCTTTAAGTGGTATTAACGATTGCAGTTTATTGAGATATTCAGGGGTAAATTTTTCATGAACGCCATCAATGATTGTTGGTTTATCCGCCATGATAAGATAGGAATTATACGTGCTGCCAAACCGGGTTTCAAAAACAACGTCGAAAGTCCTGAGGGTGGCATGTAAGACGCCTGTCCAATAAACGCTATTTGTAAGTTGCAATGTCTGCATTGTTTATAAGAGACTCGCTGTTAACCCTGACAGGGTTTGGAACCCTGTCAGGGTTGTTTTTTTCTGAAATAAAAACGTAGAGGTAGTGATAAATACTTGCTGTGGTGTTGCCAGGAGTTTCCACATACAGACTGAGTCAAATGAACTTTGTTTTCTCAAAAGTGGGGAGAACACCTCACATCTTGCCTGTTTTATGCCCTATTTATTACTATTTTTCCATTAAAGTGGGAAATGCATATCGAGAAATAGGGTAAAATTGCCCATTTGACCCAGTCTGATAGCTTCGCGGGTTCAGGTTGTAAACCAATGTCATTAAGTTAAGGATATTTGATCAAAAATAACCCCTATATCCCCCTTTTCTAAGGGGGATTTTTGCGGCCGGTCGCTTAACTTAATGACATTGGGCTACAAACCTGAACCCGCCGGGAATGAGGCTTACGTAAAGTTTGGAGCATTGGGTTTTTTGTCAGTTGAATTTGCTTCGTATTTTGATATTCGTATTCCGAATTTGGTTGCAGCTAAAGGCTGCGCTAAGGATTGTTTGTGTTATTGCCCTATTTTATTTTTCACAAAATTCATCAACCCGCCCGATTGAATAATTTCCTGCATTTCGTGTGGAAATGGTTCAAAGGTAAAACGCCTGTTCAAGGTATGGTCAAAAATTTCGCTCTTTGTCAAATCCACCTCTATTTCATCTCCTTCTTTGATGTTATCCGCAGCTTCAGGACACTCAAAAATAAGCAGACCAATGTTTATAGCATTTCTGAAAAATATTCTGGCGAATGATTTTGCGATGACGCAGGAAATGCCTGCTGCTTTGATAGCGATCGGTGCATGTTCACGTGAAGACCCGCAACCAAAATTCTCTCCCGCTACAATAACATCTCCTTGTTTTATCTTTTTTATGAAATCAGGGTCGGCATCTTCCATGCAATGCTTTGCCAATTCATTTGGGTCTGTCGTATTCAAATACCGGGCCGGGATGATTTCATCGGTATTAATATTATTGCCAAACTTCCAACATTTATTTTTCATTTATTTTTTTGTTCTCATCCGGAAAAAGTTTACTGATGCCATTTACCATTTAGCTCCATTTTTTCATCCTGCCTTTGCATACGACTCAGAAACGGTTTTCGATGCAGGCGGATATTTTTTTATCTCTTGTTTTTTTTGATTCAACCGGCACTCCATTCTTTGATAGGCCTGGTGCATAAAGGCTTCCAGCCGTGTTTCTTCGTTTGTTTGCTCCTGACCGTCAAAGGATAATTTCAGGCAGGGAATACCGGCATTCTCCCTTTGAAATCGCTCAAGTATCCCGTTTACTATTGTCCCCGGCATACAATGGAAAGGAATAATATTTACAATACCATCGAATCCCTCTTCGGCATATTCAACTGCTTTCCCCATACTCAGCACAGGGTCTCCTTTATAGGAGTCGTCGATGTATTTTTTCCCTCTCCTTATAAGCTCTTTGATTGTTGCGTCCTTATAGAAATGCCTTATTTTGCCTTTAAAGATGTTTGTGAGTTTATATGCATCATATCTCTGTACAATCGCAGATATGAATTCCCCCAAATATCCCTTATAATTTTTTTCGTTAAGACATGATTCCCTGCGACAATGTGCAATATAGTTAATCCATTCTGCGAATGGAGGATTAAAGGCCTCTCCATTTAGCCGTTCTATATTTTTGATGAGAAAATTGTTTGCAAAATCATTGAGCCGCACATAATTTTCGCCAATAATGCCAATCAACGGCCTCGGCTTACTCCTGTCTACCTTTATATTGGTAAATTCGTGCCTTGCTTCTCTTGCAATATCAAGCAGATTCATGCCTTTGTCCAGGGCCGATTCTGCTTTTCTAAGGTACTTCTCATATAAGGCGTCAGTTTCTCCCTTATTTATCTCATAAGGTCTTATTTCCCTTTGCAATTTCTGCATGAGATCGGTAAAAACAATACCATTCCATGCAAGTTTTCTGAATCCTGTTCCCAGCCCTTTTGTATCTTCCTCATAATTTTCTCCCTGATCCAGTGTATATAAAGGAACATTCATAAGACCTAGATCGTCCAGTACCATGCGTTGAAATTTATTGTACTGGCCGAATCTGCAAGGGCCTGAAGCCGTTGCCATAAGGAAGGCGCTTGCTTCCGGATCAAAATCGGGCGACATTGATTTTTTAACAATATCCCCTGTGGTGAGTATTGCGGGGTAGCACTCTTTTCCGGAAGTATACTTTCTTCCGATATCTACAGAATTTTCGTCTGCCATGGGCATCGCTTCTGCCGGTACCCCGTTAGCCCTCATGGCGGCAGCGATCATTCTGCCATGATCACACATATGCGGAACATAAAGTGTTCTCTTTTTTCCGCCGGTAATTTGGCGTGTGGCGATATCTTCCTGCCGCCTCCTGGTTTTTGTTGCAGGTTTAACGTTTTTAAGGCTATCAATAAACGCCTCGCAACGGGTTATAGCGCCAACATCAGCGCTGTGTTCATCTATTTCTATGGTCAGGCATGGTTTCCCAGCCAGCTCCTTATAGAAAAATTTGGAGATAAATGAATCAGGGCCGCAGCCAAAGTTTGTGATATATAAAGGATAGAGCCTCTTGTCTTTTGCAATCAACCTTGCGGCGGCAATAAACCTTTGCCCTGTTTTCCAGTACATATTAGGGTAATCGTGCGAAACTTCTTCAATGTCCAGCGTCAAATAGTCAAGAGGTATAACTAGTATTCCCAGGTCGCGTAATTTTTCCGGAAGACCAAGATTCATTCCCGTATCGCACCCATTGTACGATCTGCTAATCAGGATAAAAGCCTTTTCATCATCCGCAATAGTATCTAAAATTTCTTTTCCGCGTGCCTCTAATTTTTCAGTGAAAGCGCTCTGCGCTTCAAGTGCCGTTTCGATTGCCTTTTCTACAACGCCTCCGGTTACTCCAACGCTTTTCGCAATTTTATGGAGGGTTTTTACCAGAAATTCCATTCCATATTCGAAATGAATCACGGGCGATAGTGTCTTGAACCCGCGTTTATCCAAATCGATGCCTGAACGCACGAGGTATGGTATACATTGCACATAGGGACAGGCATATGAATGAGTAATATTCTTACTGGAGTGTGTTAAATTTATAACGCTGGGCAAAAATAAATAATCAATTTCCCTTTCCAGCATATCAATGACATGCCCATGGGCGACCTTTATGGGAAAGCATGTTTCTGCCGTAATAACCTCAACGCCATTATAAATAATGTCCTTGTTTGTATCACGGGAAGTAATCACCTCGAGACCCATTTCGGTAAAAAACGCTTTCCACATGGGAAACAAATCATAAAAAGTGGATACCTGCGGTATCCCTATTTTCTTCCCCAAGGGGTTTTGGGGTTTATTTTTTGGATAAGTATTATATAGCGCCTGTTTTCTTTCATTGAAAAGCCTTGGCAAATGCTTCCCCTTTTTTAACGTCCTTTCGTCATCGAATTTTCCGCACCGGCTTCCGTAATGAAGGGGGTCTTCTCCTTCGATGCTGACCTTTCTTATTTCGCAAATATTTGAACAATCTTTGCAAACAAAAGAGGAGAGTTCATATCGTTTGTGCCTGATATCAAATCCTCTAAACCGTGATTTCTCCCATGTTTTCTCTTCCATTGCAATAATGGCGGAACCGATTGCCCCCATAATATCATGGTGTGGAGGCACAATTACTTTTTTACCGGTTACTTTTTCAAATGCAGATTTTACTCCACGGTTTGCTGCTACCCCTCCCTGGAAAAAAATGGTGTTTCCAATAGGGCGGTCTTCAACAACCCTGTTTATGAAATTGAGTACAACGGAATAGCTCAAGCCGGCAAGCAGGTCTTCCTTCGAGGTACCTCCCTGCTGATGATGATTTAAATCAGATTCCATAAATACCGTACATCTCT
This sequence comes from uncultured Candidatus Kuenenia sp., assembly GCF_900696675.1. Taxonomy (NCBI): domain Bacteria; kingdom Pseudomonadati; phylum Planctomycetota; class Candidatus Brocadiia; order Candidatus Brocadiales; family Candidatus Brocadiaceae; genus Candidatus Kuenenia; species uncultured Candidatus Kuenenia sp. The sequence continues at coordinate 13,311 of NZ_CAADGZ010000004.1, forward strand.
CGCCAAGATGCGACGGGCAGCATGATGAAAGTGCGCGGTCATTAAATTCTTTCTTTATATTTACATTCAGTTTTTCCGCCTGTTCTTCCAGGAATGAACCGGTACCTGCCGCACATACCTTGTTCATGGCAAAATCCACGACAGCGCCATTTTCCAGCCGGACAAATTTTGAATCCTGTCCGCCGATTTCAAAGATCGTATCGACATCCTTATTTACACTTGCTGCAGCAGTGGCATGGGCGGTAATTTCGTTTTTAGCGATATCGGCGCCGATAAAATCCCCCGTTAAATAACGTCCCGAACCTGTCGTCCCTGCCCCGTTGATAACAACCCTGTCGCCAATTTCCAGTCCCACCTCATAAAGGCCATGTTTTACCGCTTCAAGCGGCCTTCCGGCGGTCATAAGATAACGCCTTGCCAGGATGTTTTTGTGTTTGTCGATAACCACAACATTCGTACTGATGGAACCTACATCGATACCTACATATGCCTCGACTTTCCCGTTTTCATCAAGATGATGCGTCTGGTCAACAATTTTATAATTATCCGAACGAAGAGGTTCGAGATTTGATGCTTTTGAACTGCGGTTTTTAAAATATTCCTCTATTGCCTTCAGACCACGGAATGGCGACTTTATTTCCTTATCTATCAGAGTAAATACCGAACCAATCGCCCCCATTACCTTGTAATACTGCGGAATAACCAGTTCTCCGGATTTTAATTCCAATATATCTTCAAATGCCTTAACCATGCCGGCATTTGCAACAACACCTCCCTGGAAAACAATGGGTTTTACAAATTCCTTGCCCTTGCCGATGTTACTTTTAAAATTCCTTGCCATTGCATAGCACAGCCCTGCGACGATGTCGTAAACCGGCGTGCCTTCCTGCTGTAAGTGTATCATATCTGTTTTGGCAAACACACTGCAGCGACCGGCAATACGCGGGGGGTTTTTTGATTTTAAGGCAAGTTCCCCAAATTCTTTTTCTATGGAGACCCCAAGCCTTGCCGCCTGTTGGTCCAGAAATGAACCGGTGCCGGCTGCACACATTGTATTCATTGAAAAATCAGAGACTTTCGTCTGGCCGGTTGATTCGTCACGTTCAATAAGCATTAGCTTGGAATCTTCTCCGCCAATTTCAATAATTGTGCGGACATCAGGGTGTAACGTTGTCGCGGCCTTACTATGCGCAACAACTTCATTTATAAAGGCGATATCCATTAATCCGGCTATTAACTTCCCGCCGGTCCCGGTAATTGCAATGCCGTCAATATCGTCCATATGTGTCCTGTTTAGCATCTCTCTTATTACCATTAGGAACGTTTCGACCGGCTGCCCGTGTGAACGAACGTAATGATCTTCTAATATCTCTTTTCTTTCATTAATTAAAACTGCTTTTATACTGACAGAACCAATGTCCACGCCTATATATTTTTTTTGATACATACGTTTATCTGTTCCCTTCATCAATTTATTACCTTAATCCCGCACCAAAAATGATATTTTTCGTGCAAATAATTTCTTGAACTCATCTTAACACATACAATTGCAGTTATTTATACCTTACAGGTTCACAAATTACGAAATGTAGAGCGAAGAGTTTCTTCGTTCTACAACAGCAACTTTTAAGAAATCACAATTTGTGAGTCCGTAAGGTGTGCAAATATTTAAAATCTGGCAATCGCTTGAAACCCTTACAAATACCGGCTAAGACAGATGCTTTGTTTTATGCTGCTTCTATAGGGCAGCCGAAAATCATAGAGAGAAGTATCACTAATGCTGGATATTAAACGGTTTTGCAAGCCTATGGTCAAATAGAAGGTATTTTTGTGCAAGATTCAGGCCGCATTTCACTTGGTGGTGTTATTTTGCCGGTAATAGCAGACGCAGCAGCCACTGCAGGACTACAAAGATATATTTCGCTCTTTGGATGTCCCATGCGGCCAACAAAATTACGGTTTGTAGTGGTAAGTGCCCTTTCCCCTTCTGCCAGTATTCCCATATGACCGCCAAGGCACGGGCCGCATGTAGGTGTTGAGACAACTGCTTCTGCGTCAATAAATATTTCAATAAGCCCTTCTTTTAACGCCTGTTTATATATTTCCTGAGTAGCCGGAATTATAATCAACCGGAGAGAAGGATGTGCCTTTTTCCCTTTTAATATTTTTGCCGCTATCCGCAAATCTGATATCCTGCCGTTAGTGCATGAACCAATAACTACCTGGTCTATTTTAATTCCACAGACATCATAAACGGATTTTGTGTTTTCTGGAAGACTGGGTAGGGCGACTTGCGGAACGATTTCCTCCGCGTTGAATTCATATACCTTTGAATAATGGCTGTCGGGGTCGCTATGATATGCCACATATTCCCTTTTAACTCTTCCGGCGACATAATTTTCCGTAATTTTATCGGGAGCAATAATTCCGCTTTTTGCCCCGGCTTCAATCGCCATGTTGCATATGGTAAAGCGGTCATCCATTGGTAAATCGGATATGGCGGTCCCTGTAAACTCCATTGCTTTATAGAGCGCCCCGTCAACGCCAATTTTCCCGATGGTATATAGTATGAAATCCTTTCCCGACGTCCAGTTTCTTGCCTTACCATGAAAAACGAACTTAATCGATTCCGGCACTTTAAGCCATACCTTTCCTGTTGCAAAACATGCGGCCAGGTCTGTACTGCCTATCCCGGTTGAAAATGCCCCCAGCGCTCCATAGGTACAAGTATGAGAGTCTGCCCCAATTACTAATTCTCCCGGGGCGACAATGCCCTGCTCCGGGAGCAAGGCATGTTCGATTCCCATGCGTCCAATCTCAAAATAATGTTTTAAATGGTGTTTTTCAGCAAATACACGGAGTGATTTTGATTGTTGGGCGGATTGAATATCCTTATTCGGCGTGAAATGATCCGGTACTAAAACAATTTTTTCGGGGTCAAAAACTTTTTTAATGCCCGCCTTTTCGAATTCCTCAATGGCAATTGGGGCGGTTATATCGTTTCCGAGGCAAACATCTACATTTGCATAAACGAATTGTCCCGGACGTACTTCCCTCTCGCCACAATGCGCAGCGATAATCTTCTCTGTTATTGTCATTCCCATAAATTGTACTCTGCATGGCAATACTTCCGTCTTTTCTCACTAAAGGAAGTGGTTGTTTTTGTAAATAAAGTATAAAAAAACTAATTTTCTGAAAATCGTGTTCTATTCCATGATTTTAAAAACAGGGGGTCTTGTAAATATTTTTTATGACACTTATGACACAAATCAAAGCGGAATGTTTTGTACTCTTCTTCCTCTCTATCATCACCAAGCTCTTCCCCATCCACCCGGTCATTTTCATCGTCGTCGTCATCATCGTCATCTTCCATTTCCCAAAGTTCTTCATCAAGGTCATCTTCTGTATCCATTGCGTCGCAAGTAGCGTATACTTCAATTTTTACAACATAACGTATATCCTCACCCGCAAGTAACGGTTTCCCACACATATCACATGTATAGTGCACCATCAATGTTCCTCCAAAGAAAAAAAATCATTTTACTAAAGTTAAGTTGTTTTGACACAATTCAATACGGTGAATAAGTGATTGAGTCTGTATTATTTATCAAAAACCAAATCAGACATCACCTTCCCTTCGGCTGGCATACTAAATCATGTCACGGATAATTATACTGCAATAATTATCCCCCTTGGATAAACCCAATTTACGCCATTGATCGAAGCCTTTTTACTCTCTCCTCAATTGGCGGATGCGTACTAAAAAGCGAAGCAAATGAACGACCGCTTAATGGATTTACTATAAACAGATGTGCGGATGACGTTCCCGCATCTAACGGCCTGACCCTCGCGGCCTGGTGCAGTTTTTCAAGGGCGCTAGCCAATCCTGCCGGATTACGTGCCATAAGCGCTCCGCTTTTATCCGCGGCATATTCTCTTGAACGTGATATAGCCATTTGTATCAGCAAAGCAGCAATAGGAGCTACTATGGCGAGAGCTATGAGACCGACTACGCCTCCTCCCCCGCTATCGTCATCATCATGCCTTCCAAAGCCGCCAAACATGGCAGTCCATTGCGCCATATTCGCCAGCATGGTAATTGCGCCGGCTATCGTCGCAACAATAGTACATATTAAAATATCTCTGTTTTTAACGTGAGAAAGCTCATGTGCCAGGACGCCTTTTAACTCTTCATGCGTTAAAGAGTTTAACAACCCTTCCGTGACTGCTATGGCGGCGTGCCCAGGGTTTCTACCGGTGGCAAAGGCATTCATCGCCTGAGTGGGGATAATATACAAATTTGGCATGGGCAATGCGGCATTTGCGGTGAGTTCTTTCACCAGCGCAAAATACTTCGGTGAATCTTGTCCTGTAATCTGGCGTGCACGGTATATTTTCAGGACGATTTTATCACTGTACCAATAACTAAAAAAATTCATCCCCATTGCAATCGCAAAAGCAAAAACCGCCCCCTGCCTACCGCCAAAAATACTTCCGGCCCAAACGAGTATCAGGGTTAATACTACGAGTAGAACCGCTGTTTTGAAATAATTCATATCTGCTACTCCAAAACAATAACTATGGAGGAAAAATTACTTTGCCATTACAAAGGCCTGTTCAAAAATTTATTATTCTCGAACATTTTCAGACCTCAAAGACCTCAAAAGTCATTATAAATGTCACCTATTTTTTGTCAAGCAATTAAATAGGCAGGCCAATGCAGCATTATTTGTTTTTATAAAGACAATATAGCATGTGGTATATAACAACTTACATACACTAAATATACGACTTATTTACTTCCATATTTCTCTGCCAGGGCATTTTTTCTCTAAGGATTGTTTCTCAGGTAAAAACAAAAGGTTAATTTACGTATAGTATTACTATTGGCTAACTTATATGAATATTCGCCGTCTGATTATCTCCTGTTCGATACATCGGGCTATCTTCTTGTTTTCATTATTTACAAAAGACGGCAAAACATACCATTAAAAAATTTTTTCTGTAAGAATTTGTGAGGCAAACAAACCTTTTTGTTTCGGGGTATCTTGAAAATGTTTTCCCCAATTTATATCACATAATGGTTCTTCCGTGATATCAGGATTCTTGCAACCGCAAACATAAGCGTTTATTTTATAAAGACCTGCCAGTTCATCAATAGCGTGGTAACTATTTTTTCTATAGTGTACATCCAGTGCCTGTACACGTGATTTTTCTGCCAGCAGGTTGATGGAACTGCCATTTTGGTAATGTGCATTTATCTCTTCCCATAAAGAGGTTTTCCTGAGAGATTTATAGAGATTTTTCTTAATAAATGGTCTTAAAAAGAGATAATTAATGCCCATAGCGTTTACCTCATATTTCTGCAAAACTCTGAATAATGCGGTTAAGTTGGTTTTTGTGTCGGTTATTCCCGGTATAAGGGGGTCTAATTTCACTTCCGGCACAATCCCCACGTTGCACAATTGTTCAATGTTCCGTATTCTTTCGCCTGGAGTGGCGGCGTAAGGTTCTATGATTCTTTGTATATTCCGGTTTAATGTGGTAATACCTATCTGAATATGTACTAATTTTTTATGTCTTTTAAACAGGTCAAGAAATTTTATTGGTATCCGTCCTTTTGTAAGGAGATTTATACCAATATTATATTCTAACAGGGTCTGCATTAATTCATACGACAAATTTATTACCTGAGGAATCGGCTGAAGGGCATCACTCGAAGAACTGAAAAAGACATATTTTGGTAGTTTTCTGCGTCGTGGCAATTCTTTTTTTAACTTTTCGGCCATATTTTCATACACAAGTACCTTACCATCTCCAGGATAGATTGAATATCCCCTTGCATAGCAATATGCGCATTGATGGCTGCACCCTATTGTAGGGTTAATTGTTGCGACCTGACTCAAACATTTCAAAGTTGGTCTTGCCAAAACAGCCGTTTTCCGTTCAATAGATTCTATGTGCATTTTGCGATAAGAGATAACTATACATGGATTATTTAACAATGTTCCTGAATAGCGCTGCTTGCCGCATAGTATAAAGCGGTTGATGTTTCTTCCCCACTTGATATCTAAGCCCATTAAAGCCATATAAATTCATGTAGTACGATGAGGTTAGTCGCACTACAAATAACAATTTCCAGTTTCAAAAAACTAGAGTGTTACCAAAATCAAGTGTGGTTTTATCAATAAGTTAAGAAGCCTCGGCTCTTTAAAAATGAGTGTTTTGTGGATTTAATAAGCAGGGTTATCTGTACGCTATTTTTCGAAGTAATTGGGGTCGTTGGACTGAATTATTTTCAGTAGTTCATTGTGGATTATCTTAGAACCGGCAATGATGTTGCCGGTTTTAAGATAGTTGTTTTTACCATTAAAATCAGTGGTTATTCCCCCGGCTTCCTGAACTAAAAGAACGCCAGCGGCAATATCCCATGGCGATAATGCATATTCAAAAAAACCGCCGAAAATCCCATCCGCGGTATATGCAAGATCCAGGCTTGCAGAACCGCATCTTCTCATGTCAGAGGCATGGTTAAGCAATTCCCTGAATATCTTTACATAGGTGTCAACAATGTTTTTCTTTCTGAATGGAAAACCGGTTGCGATAAGAGAGTCATTCAGATTTTTCTGGAGAGAAACATGTATGGGTTTGCCATTTTTTGATGCACCTTGTCCCTTTACTGCGGAAAAGATATCGTCTTTTATAGGATCATATACAATCCCCACGCAGAGTTCTCCCTTTATTTCCAAAGCGATTGAGATAGCAAAAGCCGGCACACCGTGGATGTAGTTTGCAGTGCCGTCTAATGGGTCGATGATCCATAAAAAGGGAGAGGTATTTGTTTGTGTTTCAGACTCTTCCGCCAATATGGCATGATCGCTGAAATGCGTAATGATGTGATTTTTGATGATTTGTTCAGACCTTCTGTCTACATCCGTGACAAAATCATTTGCGGCTTTTTCTTCAATCATAGAAGCATCTAACTTTCTGAAATATTTTTTCAGGACGTCGCCTGCTTCCATGGCTGCTTGTTTGGCTACTTCAAGATATGCCGCCAATGTATTTGGGTGAACCTTCATCATTAGTTCGTAAGAGTTAAATAAGACTCTTGCCAGTTAACGTTTTATATGCATTCAGATACTTTTCAGATGTTTTCTGGATTATGTCGGGCGGAAGTGCTGGTGCTGGTGGATTTTTATCCCAATGTATGCTTTCTAAATAGTCGCGTATGAATTGCTTGTCGTATGACGGCTGTGGTTTTCCTGGTGTATAGAATTCAAGCGGCCAAAATCTCGAAGAATCAGGGGTAAGTACCTCATCAATAAGCATCGTTTTATTGTTATTCGTTATGCCCCACTCAAATTTTGTGTCACAAATAATGATTCCTCTGCTTTTTGCATATTCACTTGCCTTCGAATAGATTTTGAGACTTTTCTCCTTTAATTCATCGGTGAGCGTTTTTCCGATCAGATTGATTACTTCAGAAACCGGTATGTTTTCATCATGGCCGGTATGTGCTTTTGTTGAAGGAGTAAATATGGGTTCAGGGAGTTTGTCCGATTCTTTTAACCCGGCAGGCAGCTTTATTCCGCAAATTGATTGGAATTTTTGGTATTCTTTCCAGCCGGAACCTGCCAGGTATCCACGGATAATACATTCTACCGGGATAACGTTTACTTTTTTCACAAGCATAGACCGGCCCTGAAGGATGTCTTTATGGTGTCTGACAAATGTATTATCAATAGAATCGATATCAGTGGTAATGAGGTGGTTCTCAGTGACATCGGCAGTATAATGAAACCAATATTCTGACAATCCTGTAAGCACCTGTCCTTTATAGGGAATCCCGTTTGGGAGAACCACGTCAAATGCGGAAATACGGTCTGTGGTAACGATAAGCAAATCATTATTAACTTCGTAAATATCACGAACTTTTCCGCGGTTGTGTAATTTAAGCTGTGAAATGTTGGTGGTCAGTAACGGTTGTGTTGTTTTCATAAATTTTATTTTATATAAAACAATTCTGCAGGTATTGATTAAGATTTATTCTCAGTTTATTTAATCCCTGAAGTTTTGGTTTTAGGGATAATGCAACATGAAGATACTTTAAAGCGTTTTCGTAGTCCTGTAATTTAAGAGAGCATTCGGCCATTTTTTTGTAAACAAACGCCTGTTCGTTTTTGCATAAGTCCAATTTGAGTAAATTTTGATAATGTATAAGGGCTTTATCCGGGGAGGATTTTTTTGCTAATTTACGGCAATAAATATTTCTGATTCTTTCTTTTGTCTCCTCCAGCAGATGTTGCCGATAAGCAGCCTGTTTTCCTTTTTCCAGTATGTACTCGTAAAGTTTTATTGAAAGTTCATATTCGCCGGATTTTTCATAAGCCTCTGCCAGCAAAAATTTGCAATCGATAAAATCCCGATGGTTAAGGTGGAGGAAGAAGTCCGTATCCGGGGAAGTATTTAGCAAATACTCATATTTCTCAATAGCGCTACTTGTGTACCCATTGAGAAGGTCGGAAAAAATAATACGAATTTCCATGCTGATTTTTTCTGATTTAGTGGAGGATGTTTTGGGCTTTGCGTCCCTAACGGTGTTCTGTTTGTTTTGGGAATGTCTGTGAAGCGTGTCATATTGTTTGCGGGAATGAGAATCGGAAAGAGTTTTATACGCCTGAATAATAATTTTTGTTTTTGATTCCGCCCATTTTTTGTTTGAGCCATTTATATCGGGATGGAATTTTTTAATCAGGGTTCTGAATGAGCGTTTTATTTCTTCAGCGCTTACTTCTTCATGCACTTCCAGGATATTGTAATAATTTACCATGACAAAACTACGAATTTTTAAAAATAAAATAAAATCATATGTCGTTTAAACGAATCTTGAGATGTTCGCGTAATTAAATATGATCGGAGAGACACTTTAAATATACATTAATAACATTTTCTCTTCTAAAATAGAAGGAAATGCTAACAGCAATTTTATCAGTTGTCAACAAATTTGATTTCTTTTGAGTAAGTTATTCATACCGCAGGGTTTCAACGGGATCAAGCCTTGCCGCCCTTATAGCGGGATATATACTAAAAATCACACTGCTGAGTATTGCGATGAATATAGTAATCATAATGCTTGCCGGTTTGATGACAGTAGGTATCTGGTCAAAGTAATATACTTCAGGTGGGAATGGCCTCCAGCCTGTCATATTATATAATATGCTTTCCAGCCAATTAATACGCAAGACAACGGAAAATCCTATAGCAGCTCCCACGCAGGATCCAATGCTGCCAATGAATAGTCCGTTCAATAGAAAAATGGACATAATACCTTGTGTGGTAGCTCCTAATGCTTTTAGTATGCCAATGTCTTTGGATTTTTCCAATACAATCATCGTCAGAATTGCCAATATATTAAAGCCTGCAACAACGATGATAAAAAAGAGTATAAATGCCATTACACGCCTTTCTAGCATTACAGCGGTCAAAAATGTCCTCCTGGCATCCTCCCATGTTTGCACATAATATTCAAAGCCCAATGAAGATTGCAACTTGTCACGCACTTCATTTGCATAGCGGTAATCATGAAGTTTTACGCTTATTCCGGATACGGCGTCCCTTTCTTTTGTACCCGTCAATTCTTGTGCAGCAGCAAGAGGAATATACACATAATTCTTGTCGTAATCGTACATTCCCGATTTAAATGTTCCTTCAATAACAAATGCTTTTACACTGATTTTGTCCCAGTTTTTTAACGTAACCAGCACTATTTGCTCGCCTTCCTGCACAAAACTTATTGGGTCTGTTTCCGGGTCACCCGGACTAACCCTCAGTAGTTCTATACCACAAAATGCGCTAGCGGTTTGGTTTTCTCCATGAGTTTTTTGTAAATCTTCAGGTTCTTTCCTGAAAGGGGATAAAAAAGCCTTAAAATCGCCAACGGTTGCCTCTTCAACGGGATTAATTCCTTTAAAATATACAAATTCCTTTCTTCCACGTATTTTTATAAGAGCAGGCCCTTCGACAAAGGGAGCACAGGAAGATACATGTTCGGTTGCTTTTACTTTCTCCATCACCTGTGTATAATTTTCAAGGCCATACATGCCTCCTTTTGTAATGATAATGTGTGTTAACGTTCCTCTTATTCTGCTACGTAATTCCTGATCGAACCCATTCATAACAGAAAGGACAACAATTAATGTCATAACGCCTACTGCAACACCGGCTACTGCAAAAAAAGAAATTTTCCTGCTGCGTAAATAACGGAGGGTAATAAAGAATTTGTACATTATAACTTTGAATTCGAATTGTTATTTAAAATGATTATGTATATAATCCTGAAATTCTAGCACAATTAAATTGCATTAAGCAATTAATAATTTATCATTACCGGAGGCGTTGAATGTTATATTTTAAAACAGCAGGAGAATCTCATGGAAAATGCATGGTTTCTGTTTTGGAAGGTTTCCCGGCGGGTATTTTTCTTGATAAAGAATTGATAGATAGAGAATTAAGGCGCAGACAAGGAGGCGTTGGCAGAGGTGGAAGAATGAAAATAGAAGCAGATTGTGTGGAAATTCTTTCAGGGGTAAGAAATAATATCACGTTGGGCAGCCCTATTTGTTTAATGATAAAAAACAGCGATTATAAGATTGATGCGCTTCCAGTTGTTACACGACCGCGCCCTGGTCATGTGGATTTGGCAGGCGTAATAAAATATGGACATAAAGATGCAAGGAATATATTGGAGCGTGCGAGCGCAAGGGAAACTGCCGCAAGGGTAGCAGTTGGCGCTGTGTGTAAAATATTGCTTTCGTATTTTGGGATAAAGGTTTTTGGTTATGTCAAAGGTATCGGAGGAATCAATTCTGAAAAACAATTAGAAGATACTATAGAGACGGCGGTCAAAATCCGTGATGATAGCGCAATATATTGCATTGATCGTGAAATCGAAAGTAAAATTGTTGAAAAGATAAAACGGGCGGTTGAAATGAGTGACTCACTTGGCGGAATAATAGAGGTGGTGGCAAATGGTTTACCAATCGGGATTGGGAATCATACGCAGTGGGATTTGAAATTGGATGCAAGACTTGCTTTTGCAATTATGTCTGTTCAGGCGATTAAAGCGGTTGAAATCGGTACTGGTTTTGACATTGCAAGCAAATTTGGATCGGAAGCGCATGATGAAATATTTTATGGGTATCCGAAGCAAAAAAAGACATTAACCGGAGGTTTTGAAAGGAGGACAAATAATGCGGGGGGGATAGAAGGTGGGATAAGCAACGGAGAGCCTATTGTTGTGAGGGCGTATATGAAACCTATCCCAACATTAAAAAAGTCTTTAAGGTCTGTTGATTTACTGACAAAGGAACCGGTAGCCGCTTCATATGAGAGATCAGATATTTGTGCGGTTCCTGCCGCGTCTGTTGTTTGTGAAGCAATGATAGCTTTTGAAATAGCCAGGGCTTTTACGGAGAAGTTTGGAGGCGATAGCATTGGTGAAATGAAAAGAAATTACGAAAGCTATATTGAAAATATCTTACAATAACATGTTTTTAAAAAGTCATTTAGCGTTGACTTTAAAATAGTTATCGACGAGTTCTCGTTGAAACATGGGTGTGGGAAAAGCATTGATGTTGAAACGAAGGAATCGCTGACATTGCAGATGTTTTATTGCAAAAGTGCCTTTTTGCCCCGTTGTATTTTTGCAAAGGGTTCAGGGTCGCTTGTCTTTTGTGGGCGCAAAAGTATTGAAACGTCTTAAGTTCATGTCCTGCCTGATGTATGATTTTCAAAATATTTTCTGCTGCGTTTTTTTGACAAAACTATTTATCATTTGGACATCTACCTCATTTAGTAAAAAATTATTAAAAACTTTTAAAACAAATTGGCATAAGTATAAATTTTGCTTGAATAATGTTAATGTTTTGATATCATCGAAATTTCGCTGTGCTAGCGTAGCTCAATGGCGGAGCAGCGGTTTTGTAAACCGCAGGTTGTGGGTTCGAGTCCCACCGCTAGCTTTGTAATTTATTATTTTTTAATAACTAAAAGATTTTATTGTAATTAAGGTTATTGGACGTATAATCTGTGCCGAATGAATTTTGTTTGGAAAAACATTAAAGTAAGATGTTCGACAGCAAAAGGGTGGATACCCGAGTGGCCAAAGGGGACAGACTGTAAATCTGTTGGCATAGCCTTCGGAGGTTCGAATCCTCCTCCACCCACCATCTTATATTTATGTCTGAAGAAAACTAAAACAATGCCACTTACCAGAACAAAAACAGGAAAACAATTACGAGGTCTCTCTGGAACGGAAAACAAAATCTTGCTGTTTGCATTTCTCTCTTTGGTATTGAAATTTTAAATAGTGACGTAGTTTGTATGCTATATTGTAGGGGTTCACAAATAGAGATTTCTAGATTAGATTTAACTTTTGTTAACATAAATAGTTATAGCATTTCTGAAATCACATTTTGTGAACTTCTTGAGTATATTTAAAGGTGTAGCAATAGATGATTTCTGAATGACCTTCCAAAAGTTAAAAATTTTAGTCAGCAAAGTAATCACGCAATATCATTTTGAGTTTTTGCATAGTCTTAATAAATGTAACTATTCAGCATAAACGATACACGGCTCGTTCCCAAACCTTGTACTGAACATAGTGAAGTATCTGTTTGGGAACGAGTTGCGCTCTGATCTCCGGTAGTTTAATAAATTACGCTGAATAGTTATCGCTGAATTGTCTGCGAACCTTTTTTTATTGACGGACAGACATTTTCTTGGGGTTGTTGGGGAGGGAAACTAAAAAGAGGTTCTTCTGGAACATATTGCCATATTGGCTTGACAGCAAAATATTCGTTTTTTTTGAATAATATCTAGGTTTCGCAAACTATCTTGGTTTTTGATGTCTTTTGAAAAAATGTCATAAATGATGCTTTGTTTGCGGGCGTAGCTCAATGGTAGAGCCCTAGCCTTCCAAGCTAGTCATGTGGGTTCGATTCCCATCGCCCGCTTTTGAAAAATTCGTATAAAATTTTATAATTATCGAGAAAGTCTTTCGTTCAACATGGTACGTATAATATCGTATACGTTGCATTATTAATGTATGTTGTAATTCTTCAGCGGCACTAAGTTTAATCTTGCCATGTTTAAGTATGCAAGGGTTTAAAATGTAAAAAGTTTTACTTTTGCAATATTTCCTAATCAATGTAAATCATTTCAGACGGAAGTATTTTTGCCGAACAATTTGGATGCAATTGATGTTTTGATATTACTTAATTTTGGATTGCTTAGATAATTTGTGGGTTTCGGCTTATTTTGTTTGACATTTATATTTTTTTTGTTATATTTGATAAATTCTGGCTTTTTTGAAAAAGTATGTATAGTTTAAATATAACGGTATCTATAGTTTTGTTGAATAATGAGCAATTGCTGCTGTAGCTCAGTGGTGGAGCACGTCCTTGGTAAGGACGAGGTCATGGGTTCAAATCCCATCAGCAGCTCCAGATAAAATGCAGGCAGCGCTTGCGTTTGATATGCAGTGTCGTGGTCTTTGCTAGTTTGTGGATATGTGTAGTGGGAGTTTTTAAGGAAATATATTTTGGGCAATTATATAATGGTGAAAATATTAAGATAAAAGGGGTAGCGCATGGCTAAAGAAGTATTTCAGCGAACAAAGCCGCATTTAAACATAGGTACGATAGGGCATGTGGATCATGGTAAGACAACGCTGACGTCAGTAATAACGCATGTATTGTCGAAGCAGGGGTTGGCGAAGGATAGGCCGTTTGATTCAATTGACAAGGCTCCTGAAGAGCGCGAACGAGGTATAACGATAGCGATATCGCATGTGGAGTATGAGACGAAGAAGAGGCATTACGCGCATGTGGACTGTCCTGGACATGCAGATTATGTAAAGAATATGATAACAGGTGCGGCGCAGATGGATGGAGCGATATTGGTTGTAAGTGCGCCGGATGGTCCGATGCCGCAGACCCGCGAGCATATATTGTTGTCAAGGCAGGTGGGAGTTCCCAGGATTGTGGTGTTCCTGAATAAGGTGGATATGTTAGAGGATCAGGAGCTGTTGGAACTTGTAGAGATGGAAATAAGGGAGCTATTGAGTAAATATGATTTTCCTGGGGATGAGATACCTGTAGTGAAGGGTTCTGCGCTGAAGGCGGCACAGTGTGGATGTGGAGGCGCGGAATGTGCGAGTTGTGGACCGATATTGAAACTAATGGATGCGGTGGATGCTTACCTCCCCGATCCTATAAGGGAAATAGATAAGCCGTTTTTGATGTCCGTGGAAGATGTGTTTAGCATAAAAGGGCGTGGTACAGTTGGAACAGGCAGGGTTGAGAAGGGTAGAGTGAAGGTAGGAGATGAAGTAGATGTTGTTGGGATTAAGCCGGATATAAAGAAGTCTGTGGTTACTGGTGTGGAAATGTTTAATAAAACGTTGGATGAGGGGCAGGCAGGGGATAACCTGGGATTGTTGCTGCGGGGGGTAGAGAAGAATGATCTGGAGCGTGGTCAGGTGTTAGCGAAACCCGGCAGTATAACGCCGCATACTAAATACGAAGCGGAGGTGTATATATTGACTAAGGAAGAGGGAGGAAGGCATACTCCCTTTTTTAATGGATATAGACCACAGTTTTATTTTAGGACGACTGACGTGACCGGGGTGGTAACTTTGACAGGCGGTGCGGAGATGGTGATGCCTGGGGATAACGTGAAGATCAATGTAGCATTGGTAACGCCGATAGCTATGGATGAGGGGCTGCGGTTTGCAATTCGGGAAGGTGGGAAGACGGTGGGTGCAGGTGTCGTTACAAAAATTGTTGAATAAATTATAATGTGGTTTTGAGGGTTTGTTGATGCGAGAGTATATTACCCTGGTTTGTCGTGAATGTTCCAACAGGAACTACAGAACGCCTAAAAAGGCAAAGCAGGCGGAAAAGTTGGAATTGAAGAAATTTTGTAAGAACTGTGGAAGGCATGTGTTCCACAAAGAATATAAAAAGTAGTTTTCTGTGTGTTTGGGTGTAACTAAAGGTCTGTAGCTCTAATTGGTAGAGCACTGGACTCCAAATCCGGGTGTTGGGGGTTCGAATCCCTCCAGACCTGCCATTTAATTATTTTCAATCTTAGATCAAGAGTAATAAGATAAGCTAATGTCATTGTTTGTTATTCATAAGAAGGGCCAAGGATCTTATAGCAGGATAGTTGTTGGTATTGCGTTAGGGTTGCTAGCGTTGTTTGCTTCCATTTCGTTGTACAATGTCTTGATAGGATTGCCAAATATATTTGAAAATGCGAGGGTTCCCCTTGTAGATATTGAGCTTACATGGGGATTAATTTGTTCGGTTGCGCTTTTTGTTTTTCTGGGGTATCTGATTTGTATCTTGGTTGCTGGCTTTAAAACCGGGCTGAGGCCTATTGATGAAGGCGGAAAAAAAGCAGTAGAATTTTTAGTTGAAACTCAAAATGAACTTCAGAAAGTATCATGGCCTACAAGATATGAGTTGGTTGGCTCCACGATTGTTGTGGTTATATCTGTGGTAATCATAGGATTTTTTATATTAGGTGTAGACTGGGTCGTCTCCTTCTTCATGGAGTATATTGGAGTACTATAAAGCCTGTGTGCTGATTGACGTACTTTTGATGGGTTTTTCGGCGCATTTTACTCATTCCTTGATTATACGCGATGCAATCGCATTGAATTTTAGACGTGAAATTTTTAGGTTTTTATAGGTTTATAAATAGATGCCAAAGGAATGGTTTGTTTTGCGTGTGCAAAGCAATAGAGAAGATAAAGTCAGGGACAATTTAGTAGAGCGTATAAGAGCACAGGGTATGGAGAGCCTGATTACAAATGTACTGGTGCCGAGTGAGAAAATTTCTGAGGTTAAGGGTGGTAAGAAGAGGGTATCTGACCGCAAAATATATCCAGGATACATAATGGTAGAGATTGAGGTAGACGAAAAAGGTCAAATTCCAAAGGAAGTTTGGTTTACGATTCGCGAAACTTCAGGCACAGGGGAATTTATTGGCGGCCAGAGTAAGCCTGTGCCTATGACCAAATATGAGGTTGAAAAACTTCTTTCTGATCTGGATCAGAAAGAAGAAAGGCCGCGTGCAAAGATCGAATTTAATGAAGGCGAGAAGGTACGAATAAAAGAAGGACCGTTTGAGAATTATGATGGAATAGTTGAAGAGGTTTTGCCTGCGAGTGGCCGCGTTAAGGTTATGCTTACCGTGTTCGGAAGGGCAACGCCAGTTGAATTAGAATATTGGCAAGTAGAGTCAATTTAAAGGTAGGAGAATGTAATGGCAAAGGAGATTTTGGCTAAAATCAAGTTGCAGTGTCCGGCAGGGCAGGCAACCCCTGCACCTCCGGTTGGTCCGGCACTTGGGCAGCATGGAGTAAATATCGGGCAATTTGTGAAGCAGTTTAACGAT
Organism: uncultured Candidatus Kuenenia sp.; assembly: GCF_900696675.1. Lineage (NCBI taxonomy): Bacteria > Pseudomonadati > Planctomycetota > Candidatus Brocadiia > Candidatus Brocadiales > Candidatus Brocadiaceae > Candidatus Kuenenia > uncultured Candidatus Kuenenia sp. The sequence continues at coordinate 29,775 of NZ_CAADGZ010000004.1, forward strand.
AAAACGAAAGATTTGCAGGGAATTTTAACTCCTGCAGAGATTACTGTTTTTAAAGATAAAACGTTTACCTTTATAATTAAGTCTCCGCCTGCTTCTGTGCTATTAAAACAATCCGCAGGTATTGTTAAAGGTTCGCCAGAGCCAAATCGGCAGAAGGTTGGGCAAGTTAACAAACAACAAATCAGGGAAATAGCAGCTAGAAAGTTGGCAGATTTAAATGTTAGTAATTTAGAAAGTGCAATGAGGATAATAGAAGGAACTGCTCATACTATGGGGCTTAAAATTGTGGATTAGTGTATGAAAATGGGAGAAGTTGTGTTTAATCAGAAGGATTTATAAAATGCTAAAAAGAAGTAAAAGATATTTAGAATCTTTAAAACATATAGATATAAACAAAAAATACGAATTAGAGGATGCCTTAAAACATCTTAAATCTTTTAAGACTGCAAAGTTCGATGAAAGTGTCGAAGTCGTAATTAAGTTGGGTATCGATGCAAAACAATCAGACCAGCTTGTTAGAGGTGCTATATCTTTGCCGAAGGGTATTGGCAAAAGTTTAAAGGTGATAGTTTTTGCCGTTGGAGAAAAAGCAACTATTGCGAAAGATGCAGGAGCTGAAGAGGTTGGTGCTGAAGATCTGGTGAAAAAGGTTGAGGGGGGATGGGGGGATTTTGACGTCGCAATTTCTACTCCGGATATGATGAGAATAGTTGGTAAATTAGGTAAAGTGTTAGGTCCTCAGGGTAAAATGCCGTCTCCCAAGTCGGGAACTGTAATCGACGATGTAGAAACAGCTGTTAGGGAGTTTAAAGCAGGTAAAATTGAGTTTAGAAATGATGCTGGTGGAAATGTTCATGCAATTGCTGGAAAGCTGTCGTTTTCCGTTGCAGATCTTGCCGACAATATAAACACATTTATTAAACATATATTGAACTTGCGTCCATCGGCTGCAAAAGGGATGTATATAGAGAAGGTTTCACTTTCTTCGACGATGAGTCCTGGCGTAATGTTGCAAATTTAATTTTAAAATGTGTAGCTAAGGGAATAGACAGAACAATGCCAAATGAATTAAAAGAACTTACAATAAAAGAACTGATTTCTCGTTATGATGATAAGAGTAGCTATCTGGTAGTTGGTTATAGAGGTATCACTGCTTTGCAGTTTAATCAGTTGCGAAATGAATTATGGCAGAAGAAGATACTTATGGAGGTTGTTAAAAATTCTCTTGCAGCGGTTGCGTTTAAGAAAATAGGCAAGACGGCAATAGTTGGTTTGCTAAATGGTCCTTCTGCTATCATAAGTGGCGGGGATGATCCGGTATTAATGGCAAAAGAAACAGTTAAATACTCTGAAGATTTGCCATTTTTTACGTTGCAGGGTGGGTTTTTTGAGGGAGAGGCACTGTCAATTGATTCTATCAAGAGTTTGGCGAAGCTTCCTTCCTTGCCAGTGCTTAGATCCCAAATAGTATTTAGTATAAATGCTCCGATAGTCGGGGTGGCAACCGCTTTTAACAGTATATTGCGCAGTTTAGCAACTATATTTCAAGAGATAAAAACACAAAAAGAAGAAAGTAATGGGTAATTTGTATATGGTTTCTGAAAGTTAGGAGGTGTAAAATGACTCAAATAATGGAAGAAAAAGAAGTCGATGTAACCGGGAAAATAGCGCAGGTACTAGATATAGTATCGGGAATGACACTGTTGGAGGCATCTGAATTAGTAAAAGCATTCGAAAAGAAATTTGGTGTTTCCGCATCTGCAGTAGCCGCAATGCCTGTTGGTATGCCTATGGCTGGAGCCGGGGCTGCCGTAGAAGAAGAGAAGACATCTTTTGATGTAATTCTAAAAGAGGTGGGAGCTAACAAAATTCAAGTAATTAAGGCGGTTCGAGCGGAAACAAATTTAGGCCTCAAAGAGGCGAAAGATCTTGTAGAGGGTGCGCCTAAGGCTGTTAAAGAAGGGGTGACGAAGGAAGACGCTGACAAAATTAGAAAAACATTAGAAGAAGCTGGTGCCAAAGTAGAAATAAAATAAACAGTTTTTTTGCCAACTTTTAAAGTTCTGGGAATTTATGGAAATACGAAACTACAGTAAAGTAGATGAAGTAATAGAGCTTCAAAATCTTACACAGATTCAAACGAAAGCATATATGGACTTTTTGCAGTTGGATATTCCAGCATCGAAGAGGAAAAATGTTGGTATTGAGGCTATATTGAGAGAGATATTTCCTGTCAGCAACTACGATGGCAACATAACTTTAAATTATGTTAAATATGAGTTAGGAAAACCTCGTTATTCACAAGACGAATGTCGCCAGTTGCGATTGACATACGGGCGTCCTTTTCGCGTCTGGTTGCGTTTGGATAAAGATGAACCTATAGAAGAAGAGGTTTATCTGGGTGAGATTCCTGTTGTTATCGGTGGCGGAGAATTTATTATTAATGGTACAGAACGGGTGATTGTTGCTCAATTACATCGTTCGCCAGGGGTAGATTTTATAGAAGAATTTTACGCAGAAAAAAGATTACATTCTTGCCGAATAATTCCTGAGCGGGGAAGTTGGATTGAGTTGGAGGTGGGTAAGAAGGATGTACTTACTGTCAGGATTGATCAGAGTGGAAAATTACCCGCTACTTGTTTTCTCAGGGCGTTATCCGCAGAATACGCAAATGATGAGGATATTATTCGGTTGTTTCATGAAGTAGAAACGGTGAAAATCGCTGATTATGATGTGGCTGCAAAGTTGAGAGGTAGGTTTACTGCAGAGCAGGTTGTTAATCCTGAAACTGGGGAAATTTTGCTGGACGCGGGTCGTCAGTTTTCTGATTCAACGGTTAAGGCAATCACAGACCTGGAAATAAAGAAAGTAGATGTGATCAAAAAAGTAGAAGACAACTTAATATTAAATTCTCTGGAGTCAGATTTTACAAAGTCTCATGAAGATGCATTGTTGAAAATTTACGCAAGATTCAGACCAGGCAACCCACAGCAAGTGGAAAAGGCAAGGCAGTTATTTTATGATAAATTTTTTGATGAAAAAAGATATAGGTTGGGGCCTGTAGGCAGATTTAGATTAAATAGGAAGATGGGTCATGATGTCGATTCATCTAAAATGACTTTGCAAAAAGAGGATTTTGTAGAAGCTATTAGGTATTTGATGAAGTTGAGGAAAGGTACCCCTGGGGCATCAATTGACGATATAGATAATTTAGGCAACAGGAGACTTCGGACGATAGATGAGCTTGTTGGTGAAGAGTTGAGAAAGGGGTTTTTAAAGTTAAGAAGAACCATACAGGAAAGGTTAAGTGTAAAAGAGACAGAACAATTAACACCGCGTTCTTTGGTAAATTCGAAAACCATATTTTCAGCGATCGATTATTTTTTTAGCCGAAGTGAACTTTCGCAGGTTTTAGACCAAACAAATCCGTTGGCACAGCTAACTCATGAAAGAAGGTTAAGTGCGTTGGGACCTGGCGGCTTGAATAGAAAGAGGGCTGGGTTTGAGGTGAGAGATGTACATGTTTCTCACTATGGGAGGGTGTGCCCGATAGAAACGCCAGAAGGTACAAACATTGGTTTGATAGCTTCTTTAAGTATATACGCAACAATCGATGAGTACGGTTTTTTGATTACACCATATCGTCTAATAGAAAAAGGAAAACCTTCTAAAAATATAATATATTTACGGGCAGACGAGGAAGAGGGTCGTTTGATAGCGCCGGCAGATATTTTAATCAGTACTAAAGATACGCTGGGTAAGACGGAAGTGCTATGCAGACACGATGGCGACTTTAAGCACACGGCTTTCAAAGATGTAAATTATATGGATGTTTCTCCTAAACAAATGGTTGGTGTTTCCGCAAGTTTAATACCATTTCTGGAACATAGTGATGCGAATAGAGCGCTGATGGGGTCGAATATGCAGAGACAAGCTGTTCCTCTGCTGAAGACAGAACCTCCTATTATCGCAACGGGCATGGAACGGGTAGTCGCCAAAAACTCAAGCATGACTGTTCAATCGGAAAAGAATGGAACTGTTACAAAGGTATCATCAAATGAAATCGTAATTGATAACAATGAAATTTATAAACTAAGAAAGTTTGTTGGGTTAAACGAAGGTACTTGTCTAAATCAGAAGCCTATAGTCACCGAAGGGCAAAAAATCAAAAAAGGAGAGGTCATCGCTGACGGGGCGGCTACACATAATGGTGAACTTAGTTTAGGTAAAAATGTATTAGTAGCGTTTATGACATGGGATGGATACAATTTTGAAGACGCTATGGTGATAAGTGAGGCCTTGTTAAAAGATGATCGATTCACTTCTATACACAGAGATGAATTTGAGGTGGAAATACGTGAAACAAAGTTGGGTAGAGAAGAATTTACTCGCGATATTCCAAATGTTTCAGAAAAAGCACTAAGAAATTTGGATGAAAATGGAATAATTCGGGTTGGAACAAAGGTGAAACCCGGAGATATCTTGGTAGGGAAGATAGCGCCCAAGAGCAGGAGTGAACTTTCGCCTGAAGAAAAACTGTTACATGCAATATTTGGACGTGCTGGTGAAGATGTTAAAAATGAATCGCTGGAAGTTCCGTCCGGCATGGAAGGTATTATTATAAATACGCAAGTATTTTCAAGAAAGTCGTATATTTCAGAAGAAAAAAGACAGAAAATATTGGGTGAGGTAAGCGAGATAGAGTCAAAGTATAATGAGACTATTGCTAAAGAATTTGCAAAGATGTTAAAAGCTATAAATGCAGAGATTGAAGAAGCTCTTGTAGATATTCAAACCGGTCAGGTTTACAAAACAGAGAGAGCTATGTCTGAAAAAACGATACTTGCAATGGAAGATCATTTTAATATTGAAAATATCGCATTTAGTAGTAAGAAGAAAAAGGAACTGGCACTTGAAATTTCACAGGAATACAAAAGAAAAATGGAGGAGTTAAAAGAAGAAAGAGATGGGAAAATAAACCAGTTGAAGCGCGGAGATGAATTGCCGACAGGGGTTTTGGAACTAGCGAAGGTTTCCATTGCAACGAAGAGAAAGCTTTCCGTTGGTGATAAAATGGCCGGCAGGCATGGTAACAAAGGAGTTATTTCCAAGATACTTCCTGAAGAAGATATGCCCTTTTTGGCAGATGGAACCAGGGTAGAGATGCTACTGAACCCATTGGGCGTGCCATCCAGAATGAATGTCGGACAAATTCTGGAGACCCACCTGGGATGGGCAGCTAAAAAGCTAGGTTTTAGGGCAATTACGCCCATTTTTGAAGGTGCTTTAGAGGAAGAGATACGCGAGACACTGAAAGAAGCAAAGTTGCCGGAAGATGGAAAGGCAGTGTTGTATGATGGACGTACTGGAGAATCTTTTGGGCAAAAAGTTGCTGTGGGTTATATGTATATGCTAAAGCTTCACCATCTGGTTGATGAAAAAGTACATGCAAGAGCGACAGGTCCATATTCGCTGATTACTCAACAACCTCTGGGCGGAAAGGCTAGGTTTGGTGGGCAGAGATTTGGTGAAATGGAAGTATGGGCGTTGGAGGCTTATGGTGCTGCACATAATTTGCAAGAGTTGCTTACTGTGAAAAGTGACGATGTAGAAGGAAGGACGAAGATTTACGAATCCATGGTTAAGGGTGAAAACACATTGGAGGCTGGCACCCCAGCATCCTTTGAGGTGCTTTCAAATGAAATAGCGGGGTTGGGATTAAATCTAAAGTTAGAAAAGAAAAAGATGGATATTTTAAAAGTATAGCATTTTATGATGAATATTTGGATATTAGTTTGAAAACTGTGAGTTTATATAAGTAATATTAAGGGTTCGAGATATTACATTAGAATTTTTATAAAAAAGAGCTTGAAGTGCTGCGCGTAATATTTAGATTTGTGCGGACTCTTTGAGATTATTATATGGCAGAAATAATTTACGAAAGAATAAATGAGTATAGTTCGGTTAAAATATCGCTGTCTTCTCCGGAAGATATCCGCGGTTGGTCTTATGGCGAAGTTAAGAAACCTGAAACTATAAACTACCGTACATATAGGGCAGAGAAGGATGGTTTATTTTGCGAGCGTATTTTTGGCCCGGAACGTAATTGGGAGTGTTTTTGCGGTAAATATAAGGGCATTAAACATAAAGGAATTGTTTGTGATAGATGTGGTGTGAAATTGACCCATTCACGTGTGAGAAGAAGGAGGATGGGCCATATAAATTTAGCAGCACCTATCGTTCATATTTGGTTTTTTAAGGCAATGCCCTCACGTTTGGGTACTCTTTTGGGAATGAAAACTACGTCGCTGGAAAGAATCATTTATTTCCAGGGTTATGTGGTTATAGACCCTGGCAGTACAACACTCAAAGAATATCAGGTGCTTAGCGAAGAAGAATATAAAACAACTAAAGAAAAATTTGGTGAAGAGTCTTTTGTGGCAGCGATGGGTGCTGAGGCAATACGAATGTTATTGCAAAAAATTGATTTAGTTGTGTTGTCTAATGAACTGCGCGAGGAACTTGGCCGTACCCGTTCAAAACAACGTGCCAAAGAAATAATAAAAAGGTTAGAAATTGTAGAAGCTTTTCGGGATTCGGACAACAAACCCGAATGGATGGTTTTGAGTGCGATTCCTGTTATTCCGCCAGACCTGAGACCATTGGTGTTGTTGGAAAGCGGCAATTTCGCTTCATCAGACCTGAATGATTTATATAGAAGAATTATTAACAGAAATAATCGACTTAAGAAGCTGATAGACCTTAATGCCCCCGAAGTTATTATAAGAAACGAAAAAAGAATGCTTCAACAAGCGGTTGATGCTTTATTTGATAATACGAGGGGGAAACGTCCAGTTCTTGGAAGCAACAATAGGCCATTGAAGTCTCTTACTGATATGATAAAGGGGAAACAAGGCCGATTTAGAGAGAATTTACTTGGTAAACGTGTGGATTATTCTGCACGTTCTGTGATTGTTGTGGGACCTGAGCTGAAATTGCATCAGTGTGGGTTGCCAAAGAAAATAGCGCTAGAACTATTTCAACCATTCATAATAAGAAGATTAAGAGAGTTTGGATATGCGGATACAATTAAAAGTGCAAAAAAGATGCTGAGTAGAAAGGACAAAGAAGTTTGGGATATTCTAGAAGAAGTGGTAAAGCGGAGACCAGTGTTGCTTAATAGAGCTCCCACACTTCATAGAATGGGTATACAAGCGTTTGAGCCTATACTTGTGGAAGGTAATGCAATAAAGCTACATCCACTGGTTTGCCGAGGGTTTAATGCTGATTTCGATGGTGACCAAATGGCGGTTCATTTGCCGTTGTCCATTGAAGCACAGACGGAGGCAATTACTCTTATGTTGTCTACAAATAACATCTTTTCTCCCGCTTCAGGAGAGCCAATTATTGTGCCATCACAGGATATTGTATTAGGATGTTATTATTTAACCGCCAGCATACAGAATGAGGCGGTGCAAAAACTAAAAAGATTTAGTGGTAATGAAGAGGTAATATATGCCCTGTCTGTAAATAAATTACACCTACACGACAAGATTGAGATAAAATTAAAACAGGTCACTGTTGTTAACGATCGCTTAGTAAAAGAAGAACCAGTTTGCGGCTTGTGCGAAACGACTGCTGGGCGTGTTGTATTTAATAGTGTATTACCTGAAGGAATTCCTTTTTACAATTATCCTTTAGATCAAAAGGGAATAAGCAGGATAATTCAGGATTGTTATAAAATGCTCGGAAGAGAGAAGACCATTACTTTATTGGATGATGTAAAAGAAATTGGATTTAAAGAATGCACTAAGGCTGGGTTATCATTTTCAATAAGTGATGTTAAGATGCCTGAGAAAAAAAGTGAAATAATCGATAAAACACAGTTGGAAATAGAAAAGATACAGAAGTTATACAAAAAAGGTGTTATTACGGAAGGAGAGCGCTACAATCAAATTATAGATGCATGGACATACACCGGCGAAAAAATAGCCGAAGAAATGATGGGTGCTCTTAAAAATGATACAAGAGGCGGTATACCTTATTTGAACCCTGTCTATCTGATGTCTGCTTCAGGGGCAAGAGGAAGTTCACAGCAGTTGAGACAGCTCGCTGGAATGCGTGGTTTAATGGCGAAGCCCTCGGGAAAAATCATAGAAACCCCTATAAAGGCAAATTTTAGAGAGGGTTTAGGAGTGTTAGAGTATTTTAGTTCTACTCATGGTGCTAGAAAAGGGTTAGCGGATACAGCGTTAAAGACTGCGGATTCTGGATACTTAACAAGGAAACTGGCGGATGTTGCTCAGAATGTAGTGATTACTTCTTTAGATTGTGGTACCAAGAACGGCATTACAAAAAGTGTAGTTTACAGGGGGGAAAAAGTGGAGGTTCCTCTAAGTAAGACTATAACTGGAAGGGTTGCAAGAAACAATATTGTAGATTTAGTTAAAGACGAAGTAATTATCAGAGAAAACGATTTAATTACCGAAGAAAAAGCCAAAAAGATCGAGGCTTTAGGATACGAAAAAATAAAAGTAAGGTCTCCATTTACGTGTGAAATGTCTCTGGGGCTTTGTTCGAAATGCTATGGAATGGATCTATCAAGGGGAGGACTCGTTGAGGAAGGTATGGCCGTAGGGATAATTGCAGCTCAGTCAATTGGTGAGCCTGGTACCCAGCTAACAATGAAAACTTTCCATATCGGTGGTACTGCTACTCGTTCGGTAGAAGCTTCTGAGACAAAAGCAAAACGTTCGGGCAAAATTAAGTACCATAATTTGAATGTTGTTAAAAATCCACAGGAAAAAAATGTTGCTATTAACTCAAAAGGCGAAATATTAATTATAGATGCAAAAGAAAGACAAATCGAAAAACATTCGGTGGTGCTTGGTGCGGAAGTTTTAGTTAAAGAAGGCGATAGTGTTGCTGTTCGCCAAACACTGACCCGCTGGGACCCACACATGGTTCCTATATTAGCGGAAATGTCAGGGTCTATTCGTTTTGAAGATATTGAAATAGGCAAAACTGTCAGAGAAGAATCCGATGCATCCACCGGATTTAAACGTAAAGTAATTATGGAACATAAGGGTGATTTGCACCCTCAAATAATTATAGAGGATGAGAATGGTAAGATTTCAGGGTTGTATCCAATACCTGAAAAGGCTCATCTGGAGGTTGAGGAGGGAGAGAAGATTACTCCGGGTACGTTGCTTGCGAAAACACCGAGAGAGATTTCCAGGACGGAAGATATAACTGGTGGACTACCGCGAGTCGCCGAAATTTGTGAGGCACGAAAGCCAAAAGACCCTGCAGTTATGAGTGAAATAGAAGGGGTCGTGGAGTTGGGGGAAAAAAGGCGCGGTAAGCGAACTATTATTGTCAGAGGAGAAGGTGGTATGGAGAGTGAACACCTTGTACCAAGAGGTAAACATTTAAAGGTACATAGGGGTGATCTTGTTAAAGCTGGAGACCCACTTGTAGAAGGGCCGTTGGTTTTGCAAGATATTTTGAGAATACGTGGCGAGGAAGAATTGCAGACTTACATGTTAAAAGAAGTTCAAAATGTTTATCGGTCTCAAAACGTACCGATTGACGATAAACATATTGAAATAATAATTGGTCAAATGCTTAGGAAGGTAAAAATAGAGGATGCTGGGGATACCAATCTTCTTCCGGGACAAATCATGGATAAATTTAAATTCAGAGAAGAAAATAAGAAGATAAAAGATATGGGCGGAAAACCGTCAACTGCAAAACCTTTATTGCTGGGTATTACGAGAGCATCTCTGCAGGCGGATAGTTTTATATCTGCAGCTTCTTTCCAGGAGACAACAAAAGTATTGACTAGAGCTGCGCTTGAAGGAAAAGTTGATAATTTGGTAGGATTAAAGGAAAATGTAATTCTTGGTCATTTGGTGCCCGCCGGTACCGGATATAAGTCGTACAATACACTTTATGCAATTTCTACAGATGAGGTTGCAATCAAGGAAGCAAGCAAGCAAAAAGAAGAGTTATTAGAGCCAACATTATAAATAGTGGGGGAGATATGCCTACAATAAATCAATTAATAAGAAAAGGTCGAAAGAAAACAAAAAATAAAAGTAAAAGCCCAGATTTAGAAAAATGTTCTCAAAAAAAGGGTGTCTGCCTTCAAGTAATGACGAGAACTCCGAAGAAACCAAATTCAGCTTTGAGAAAAGCTGCGAGGGTGAGGTTGTCAAATGGCAGGGAGATAAGTGCTTACATTCCAGGCGAAGGTCATAATTTACAAGAACATTCAATCGTATTGGTGAGGGGAGGAAGGGTGAGAGACCTTCCAGGTGTTAAATATCACATAGTCCGTGGAACATTGGATTGTGCCGGCGTAAATGGCCGAAAACGATCCAGATCTAAATATGGCGCAAAAACCCCTAAATAGGTCTTAATTTTGGAGAATTTAATAGATGGCTCTTGCGTATAGAAGTACTGAGAAATTTTTACAACCGGATGCAAAATATAAAAGTAAGTTAATAACAAAATTTATCAACTGCCTTATGAAAAAGGGAAAGAAGAGTACGGCAGAAAAGATATTTTACGGTGCTATGGATCTGATAGAAAAAAAAGTATCTGATGTAGCTCCTATTGAACTTTTTGAAACAGCAGTAAATAATGTTAAGCCTTTGGTCGAGGTTCGGTCGAAGCGTGTGGGAGGTGCCACATATCAAGTACCTGTTGAAGTCCCGAGACAAAGACAGATAGCTTTGACGATACGGTGGATAATAGAAGCTGCTAAAAGCAAAAAAGGACGTCCTATGTTCCAACGCTTGGCAGATGAGTTGATGGACGCATACAAAAAACAAGGCATATCAATAACAAAAAGAGAAAACACGCATAAAATGGCAGAAGCTAATAAGGCGTTTGCACATTTTGCATGGTCAAAGTTTTAATTGAGGGTGGATTAAAAAAAGATGAAGTTTGAAAAATTAAGAAACATTGGAATTGCTGCACATATCGATGCTGGAAAAACAACTACATCAGAACGTATACTATATTATACTGGAAAATCTTATAAAATGGGTGAGGTTCATGAAGGCACTGCTACCATGGACTGGATGGAAGAAGAGCAAAAACGAGGCATTACTATTACTGCGGCTGCCACTACATGTAGTTGGAAAGATTATCAGATTAACCTGATTGATACTCCGGGGCACGTCGATTTTACTATGGAAGTGGAGCGATCTCTTAGAGTTTTGGACGGCGCAGTGTGCGTTTTTTGCGGTGTTGGAGGGGTAGAGGCGCAGTCGGAGACTGTATGGCGGCAAGCGGATAGATATAAAGTGCCAAGAATTTGTTTTGTAAACAAAATGGATCGGGTAGGTGCAGATTATTATAAGGTTGTTGACGAAATTAACGAAAGGCTTGGATTTACGGCAGTTCCCATACAAGTACCAATTGGCAATGAGTCGAATTTTAGAGGATTAATTGATATAGTTCGTATGAAAGCCAGGATATATTCAGACGAAGAAGATAAAACGGGTATGAATTTCTCTGATGAAGAGATTCCTGCAGAATACCAAAAAAAGGCAGAAGAAGAACGAGAAAAGTTGATTGAAGCCTTGGCCAATCACACTGATTGGCTTACAGAAAAGTTTTTAGACGGGAAAGAAATCACAACAGAAGAAATAAAGAAGGCTATTCGTGAAGGGACGATAAATTTAAAGTTTGTTCCGGTATTGTGTGGATCGTCATTTAAGAAAAAAGGCGTGCAACTTTTACTTGATGCGGTATGCGATTATTTGCCATCGCCAGTGGATAAAGAGGCCATTGTTGGTATTGATCCAAAAACTAATAAAGAAATTTCCAGAAAACCGTTTGTGGAAGAACCGTTTTGTGCGTTGGCTTTTAAAATTGCTTCTGATAAACATGGCGATTTGACTTTTATACGGGTTTATTCTGGAAAGTTAACTTCCGGAACGAGGGTGTTAAATTCGGGAAAAGATAAAAAAGAGCTGGTTAGCCGTATATATAAAATGCATGCGGCAAATAGGGAGCAAACTAACGAGGTAATAGCCGGTGAAATTTGCGCTGTGATTGGCCTCAAAGATACAGTTACCGGCGATACGCTTTGTGATCTGGACAATCCTATAATTTTAGAAAAGATGGAATTTCCGGATACGGTCATTTCAATGGCGATAGAGCCGAAATCAGATAAAGAAAAAGAAAAACTGGGGATGGTGCTAACGAAGCTGGCGAAAGAAGACCCTACCTTCAGGATGCACTTGGACAAGGAAACCGGTCAAATGATTATTTCCGGAATGGGAGAGTTGCATTTGGAAGTAATTAAAAACAGGATGTTGAGCGAGTATAATGTGGACGCAAATGTTGGTGCGCCAAAGGTATCATATCGTGAGACGATTAGGAAAAAAGTTGAGGTGGAAGGAAAATTTGTTCAACAGACTGGCGGACATGGACAATATGGTCATGTATGGATAACTGTGGAGCCATTTAAAGAAGGTGATGAACCGGTAACTTTTGTTGATGCAATAGTCGGTGGTAAAATCCCAAGGCAATATGTGAGATCTGTAGAAAAAGGTATTCGTGATACTGCGGTAACTGGTGTTGCAGGCGGTCCGCCATTGATTGATATCAAAGTAACGTTGATAGATGGTTCTACGCATCCTGTAGATTCTTCTGATCTAGCTTTTTACACTGCTGCATGTATTGCTTTTAGAAAAGGTGTTGAAATGGCGAATTCCATATTGCTGGAACCAATAATGTCTATTGAAATAACAGTTCCGGAACAATACATGGGTGATGTGATAGGAGAAGTTCATAGTCGCAGAGCAAATATATTGGAAATGATAACCAAGGGAAATATAAGGATTATTAAAGGTGAAGTCCCCCTTGCTGAAATGTTTGGTTATTCAACGACATTACGTTCCATTACTCAAGGAAGAGGCACTTTTACTATGGAACCTTTAGAGTACAGACCGGCGCCTGCAAAATCTGTTGGCAATGTTACATAACGTATTCATAAATCAAAATATTGGAGGTTTAAATTAATGGCTAAAGAAGTATTTCAGCGAACAAAGCCGCATTTAAACATAGGTACGATAGGGCATGTGGATCATGGTAAGACAACGCTGACGTCAGTAATAACGCATGTATTGTCGAAGCAGGGGTTGGCGAAGGATAGGCCGTTTGATTCAATTGACAAGGCTCCTGAAGAGCGCGAACGAGGTATAACGATAGCGATATCGCATGTGGAGTATGAGACGAAGAAGAGGCATTACGCGCATGTGGACTGTCCTGGACATGCAGATTATGTAAAGAATATGATAACAGGTGCGGCGCAGATGGATGGAGCGATATTGGTTGTAAGTGCGCCGGATGGTCCGATGCCGCAGACCCGCGAGCATATATTGTTGTCAAGGCAGGTGGGAGTTCCCAGGATTGTGGTGTTCCTGAATAAGGTGGATATGTTAGAGGATCAGGAGCTGTTGGAACTTGTAGAGATGGAAATAAGGGAGCTATTGAGTAAATATGATTTTCCTGGGGATGAGATACCTGTAGTGAAGGGTTCTGCGCTGAAGGCGGCACAGTGTGGATGTGGAGGCGCGGAATGTGCGAGTTGTGGACCGATATTGAAACTAATGGATGCGGTGGATGCTTACCTCCCCGATCCTATAAGGGAAATAGATAAGCCGTTTTTGATGTCCGTGGAAGATGTGTTTAGCATAAAAGGGCGTGGTACAGTTGGAACAGGCAGGGTTGAGAAGGGTAGAGTGAAGGTAGGAGATGAAGTAGATGTTGTTGGGATTAAGCCGGATATAAAGAAGTCTGTGGTTACTGGTGTGGAAATGTTTAATAAAACGTTGGATGAGGGGCAGGCAGGGGATAACCTGGGATTGTTGCTGCGGGGGGTAGAGAAGAATGATCTGGAGCGTGGTCAGGTGTTAGCGAAACCCGGCAGTATAACGCCGCATACTAAATACGAAGCGGAGGTGTATATATTGACTAAGGAAGAGGGAGGAAGGCATACTCCCTTTTTTAATGGATATAGACCACAGTTTTATTTTAGGACGACTGACGTGACCGGGGTGGTAACTTTGACAGGCGGTGCGGAGATGGTGATGCCTGGGGATAACGTGAAGATCAATGTAGCATTGGTAACGCCGATAGCTATGGATGAGGGGCTGCGGTTTGCAATTCGGGAAGGTGGGAAGACGGTGGGTGCAGGTGTCGTTACAAAAATTGTTGAATAAATTATAATTATTAAGTTGATTTTTTGTAAATATATGATATCCTCGTGAACCTGAGTTTTTTGTAGGTTTGGGCTTTTTTGGGAGCATAGAAGTGTTGGATCAGAAAATTAGAATACGAATGGAAGCATATGACTATAGAATATTAGACCAATCGGCGCTGGAAATCGTTGAAACGGCAAAGCGTACTGGTGCAAAAGTGTTTGGTCCTGTTCCCCTGCCGACTCGCATAGAAAGATACACCGTCCTAAGATCTCCGCATATTGATAAAAGGTCTAGAGAGCAGTTTGAGGTAAGGACTCATAAGAGGTTGATTGATATTTTGGAGCCTACGGCGAAAACGATGGATGCGTTGAATCGGATTAACATGCCCGCTGGTATAGAGATCAAGATAAAAGCATAACTTTTATAGAAATTTAATAGCGTAAGGTTTGATTGAAATGTTAAATAGTTTATTAGGTGAGAAGGTAGGAATGACCCAAATTTATACTGGTGAGGGGGCGTTGGTTCCTGTCACGTTGATAAAGGCGGGGCCTTGTAATGTGTTGCAAGTAAAAACGTTGGGGAATGATGGGTATTCTGCTGTGCAGCTTGGGTATAAAGATAAAAAAATAAAAAGAGCAAAGAGGCCAGAAATTGGACATGCTGCTAAAGCGTCTTTGCTTCCAGGCCGGTTTGTTAAAGAGGTGAAACTGGATACTGTTTCTGATATCCATCTTGGGCAGGCGGTCACATTGGATATATTCGAAGATGTCAAATTGGTTGATGTTATAGGTATATCAAAAGGAAAAGGCTTTGCCGGTGTTATGAAAAGGTGGGGTATGAAGGGAGGTCCGCAAACGCATGGGTCTACGAGGCATCGTTCTGTTGGCTCTGTTGGTGCTGGGACCGATCCAGGAAGAGTCATTCGTGGGAAAAAGATGCCGGGACAGCTTGGTAGGGAGCGTGTTACAATTAAGAATCTTGATGTTGTCAAAGTTGATAAGGAAAAAAATATGCTTTTTGTTAAGGGAGCTGTTCCTGGGTATAAAGGTAGTTATCTAATAATAAAAAAAATTGTATAATTTTAGGGTAAGAGGAAGTATGGAAATAATAGTATACAATGATGAAGGAAAAAAGATAGAAAATATGCAGGTTCCTGACAGCATATCCGATTCTCCTGTGCGCTATAAACTTTTAAGGGATGTGGTAAAAATGTATGAGGCAAATAAAAGACAGGGGACGGTTTCGACGAAAACAAGGGCGGAGGTTTCTGGGGGCGGTAAAAAACCGTGGGCACAAAAGCACACAGGTAAGGCGAGGGCTGGAAGCAGTAGGTCTCCCATCTGGAGGGGTGGCGGTGTTGCATTTGGGCCAAAACCAAGGGATTACTCTTATTCTATTCCGAAAATGGCAAAAAAGCGGGCTCTTTTTTCCGCACTGTCGTCTAAGATCAAAGATAACGAAGTCGTGGTAGTGGATAAATTAGATTTTGCTTCTCCGAAAACAAAACATATGGTTTCGTTACTAAAATCTTTTGGAATGGTGGGGATAAGTAGTTTGATTGTAATATCAAAAGCCACAGAATCTCTTTTGAAATCTTCGAGAAATATTCCTTATGTAAGAATGATGGAGTGTCATGATTTAAATGCATATGAGATTCTTAAGCCAAAAAAAATATTAATAACCAAACAAGCACTGAGTAGTTTGCGTTAGGTAGGGGACTAAATTATATGGATAAATACGATGTTATTAAGGGTCCGCTAAGAACTGAAAAGAGCGTTTCAGATGGTGAGAAAACGAATTCCTATCATTTCGATGTAGACTTAAAAGCGAACAAAATTCAAATAAAAAATGCAATTGAGGGCATTTTTGGTGTTAAAGTAAACGGTGTGAGGACCTTGATAAAAAAGAGCAAGAGAAGAAGGGTTAAATTTATAATGGGTAAAACAAGAGAATTAAAAAAGGCTATTGTAGCTTTAAAAGAAGGGCATACAATTGATTTCGGTTATTAAAGTTTTAACTTTGAGGTAAAAAGTTCTTATGGGTATTATATATTACAAACCCGTAACTCCGGGAAGAAGATTTGCCAGTGTTTCAGATTTTTCAGAAATAACGAAAACAAAGCCGGAAAGATCTTTGATTCGGCCTCTTAAAAAAACCGGTGGTAGAAATTCTGAAGGGAAAATTACGGCTGGGAATGTTGGTGGAGGCAGTAGGAGACAATATAGAAATATTGATTTTAAGCGGAGAAAGGATGGTATTCCAGCAAAGGTTGCCAGTATTGAGTATGATCCTAATAGATCCGCTCGTATTGCTTTACTTAATTATGTCGATGGAGAAAAAAGATACATTTTGGCTCCAGAGAAATTGAAGGTCGGTCAGTTTGTGAAATCGGGTGAAAAGGTAGATCCTGACATTGGCAATACTATGCCACTTAACAATATACCTTTGGGTATGGATCTGCACAATATTGAGTTGCGTGCTGGGCAAGGAGGTAAGATAGTTCGGTCTGCAGGTAGTGTTGCAAGATTGCTGGCAAAAGAAGGTGGATATGCTCACATAACACTCCCCTCTGGTGAAGTCCGGAAAGTTCACGGTAGTTGCAGGGCCACAATTGGACAACTGGGTAATACTGATCATAGTAATATACGTTTAGGAAAAGCAGGTAGAAATAGATGGAAAGGGAGAAGGCCTCACGTAAGAGGAGTTGCAAAAAATCCCGTAGCACATCCGATGGGAGGTGGTGAAGGAAGAAGCGGGGGTGGTAGGCACCCTTGCTCAAAGACTGGCTTGCTTGCTAAGGGTGGAAAAACAAGGAAAAAGAGAGCTGTAAGTAGCAGATTTATAATTAGAAGAAGGAAAGTTGGGGCTAGAGGTAATTTGTAAATTTTGAAAGATATTAGGAGATTTGATGAGTCGCTCTATAAAAAAAGGACCATATGTTGATAAGAAGTTGTTAGAAAAAGTAATGAAGCAAAAAGAATCAGGTGTGCATGAATCTTTACGTACTTGGGCAAGAAGCTGCACCATAATACCTGAATTTGTGTCACACACCTTTATGATTCACAATGGTAAAGTATTTAATAAGCTATTTGTTACCGATGATATGGTAGGGCATAAGTTAGGTGAGTTTTCGCTTACAAGAACTTTTCGGTCTCATAGTGGCAAAAAGAAATAGTAGGCAGTGCATAAACCAATGTTGATATAAAGCTTTACAAGAAATTAAATTTTGTATCGAAAGGTAACGGTTGATGGATTATAGATCATGTCATAGGTACGCAAAAATCTCACCGAGAAAGGCTCGTTATGTTATTGATCTTATTAGAGGAAAATCAGTTAATGACGCTTTGAGAACTTTGAGACTGACGCATAAGCGTGCATCTTACATGATAGATAAAGTCATCAGGGCTGCGTTAGCTGCGGCAAACGAGAATGTCTCTGCGGATGTTGAAGCGTTGTATGTTAAACATGCCTTAGTTGATGGTGGTCCAAGCAGGAAGTGGTTTCGTCCAAGACCTCGAGGGATGTCCTCGAGAATTTTAAAACGTACAAGTCATATTACAGTCGTTTTGGCTGAAAAGGCTAAAAGATAAAAAGATAAGGAGAAGAAATGGGACAGAAGGTTTGTCCAATTGGTTTTCGGCTGGGAATAACGCAAGGGTGGAAATCTGTCTGGTATGCTGACAAGAAATCTTTTGGTTCTTTGCTAGTTGAGGATTTCAAGATACGCAAGCTAATTAAAAAAAATTATGGTTTTGGCGGAATACCATTTGTTGAAATAGAAAGAACCCGGCAAGAGGCTAAGATAACTCTTCATACCGCGCGCCCTGGACTAATAATTGGCAGGAAGGGTGCGGAAGTCGATAAGCTTAAAGATGAATTACAGAAATATATTGGACGTGTTGTTGTTGTAAAGATAAAAGAAATAAATAAACCCGAAACTTATGCGCAGCTAGTAAGCGAAAATGTGGCAGAGCAATTGGAAAGACGCGCTTCTTTTCGAAGGGCTATGAAAAAAGCGATGGAGGCATCACTTAATGCAGGTGTTAAAGGTATGAGAATTCAGGTTTCGGGAAGGTTAGGTGGCGCAGAGATTGCGAGGACAGAGAAGATTACTCACGGAAGTGTTCCGTTACACACCCTCAGAGCGGACATAGATTATGGTTTTGCCGAAGCTAAAACTACTTACGGTGTAATTGGCGTTAAGGTATGGTTGTATAAGGGTCTTACAAGTTCAAAAGGGGAGGATGCAAATGAGGTTAATGCCTAAGAGGGTAAAGTTCAGGAAATCGCAGCGTGGAAAAATTAAAGGAAATGCCACACGAGGAAACGCTGTATCTTTTGGAGAATTTGGCTTACAAGCTTTGGAGCCTGGATGGATCACGGCTCAACAAATTGAAGCAGGAAGAATTTCTGCAGCACATAGTATGCCAAAAGAAAGCAAGCTTACGATAAGGATATTTCCTCATAAGTCAGTGACGTCAACACCAATTGAAACTCGTATGGGTAAAGGCAAGGGGGAACCGGAGTTTTGGGTTGCTGTTGTGAGACCAGGAACTATTTTGTATGAGATCGGCGGTGTAAATGAAGAGGGAGCTCGTGAAACTTTTTGCAGAATAGCGCATAAAATGCCTGTAAAAGTCAGACTAGTGCGAAGGAGACGTGCGTTTTGAAGATTACTGAGATAAGAGTTAAATCGCGCCTGGAAATTGCAGAAGAAGCAGAGTCAACAAGAAGAGAACTTTTGAATCTCAAATTTCAATGGCAATCGGGGGAAACGGGTAATACTGCACAGCGGAAATTTATCAAAAAGAAAATTGCCCGACTAAAAACCGTATTGCGGGAGATTGATTTAGGAATTAATAAAAATCTAGTTTCAGGAGGGTAGTTATAAAAATGCAAACTGCAACTGAAAAAAGAAGTAGGCGAAGAAAGTATGTTGGGAATGTCATAAAGACAAAAATGAATAAGACAATAACTGTAGAGATAATGCGCCTTGTAAAACATCCCAAGTATGGAAAGTATATAAAAAAATCTACTGTTTACAAAGCTCATGATGAAGAAAAAAGCGCAAATGTTGGGGACAAGGTAGAGATAGCCGAATGTCGACCCATTAGTAAAACAAAATTTACAAGATTTATTCGTATTATTGAGAAGGCAAAAGATTGATCATTAGCTGGGGTGTGTTTAGATGATAATGGAACAAACTAGTTTAGACGTCGCGGACAACAGCGGGGCGAAAAAGGCAAAATGTATAAAAGTTCTCGGTGGTTCTCGGCGAAAATATGCAACGGTAGGCGATGTAATCGTAGTAGCTGTAAAAAAATCTATTCATGGTGGAGTAGTTAAAAAAGGCGACGTTTGCAAAGGCGTTATTGTTAGGACACGGAATAATGTGCGTCGGGAAGATGGGTCCTATTTGAAATTTGATAAGAACGCAATTGTTATAATCGACAACGATGGTAACCCAAGAGGGACTAGAATATTTGGTGCAGTGGCAAGAGAATTAAGGCAAAAAAACTTTATGAAAATAATTTCCTTGGCTGCAGAAGTAGTTTAATTAGTTGAGAATGAGGTTTTAGAGAAGGAAAACAGTGGTTATATGCATATTCGCAAGAATGATATAGTGGCAGTAGTTGCTGGAAATGAGGCGGGAAAAACTGGGAAAATAATGAAAATATTACCAGAAAAAAATCGTGTGGTAATAAAAGGGGTAAAGGTAATATATAAGCATGTTAAGCCCAGCCAGAAAAATCCACAAGGCGGTAGGATTCAGAAAGAGACTTCAATATCAGCTGCAAATGTTTTGCCTGTTTGTCAGAACAGAAGTTGCAAAAGGAATGGATTAGGGGTACGAATAAAAAAGAAGGTTTTGGAAAATGGCGCTAAATTGCGTACGTGTGTTTATTGTGACGTAGAAATATCATCGGATGAATGATAGTTTAGGATTAATTATGGCAAGGTTATTAAAAAAATATAAAGAAGAAACCGTTCCTCATTTAATAGAGAGGTTTTCATTAAGAAACAAATATTCAGTACCCAAAATACAAAAAGTTGTAATCAATATGGGTGTTGGAAAGGCAATTGACAATAAAAATTTTCTTGAAGAAGCTATAGGGCATCTGACAACAATAAGTGGCCAAAAGCCGGCTGTTACTGTCGCAAGAAAATCAGTTGCTGGTTTTAAATTAAGAGAAGGCCAGGCGATTGGTTGTAAAGTTACCCTACGTGGGAAAAGAATGTTTGAATTTATTGATCGTTTTATCAGCATCGTTTTACCACGAATAAAAGATTTTCGTGGAATATCTGTGAAATCTTTTGATGGAAGAGGAAATTACACATTAGGTCTCACAGAACAGACAGTTTTTCCTGAAGTGAATATTGATAAAATTACAACTATACAGGGCATGGATGTTACATTCGTTATTAGTGGCAAGTCAGATGAATATTCTCATGAATTGCTAAAGTCATTGGGAATGCCTTTTAGGTCTGAATAAGGAGTTTTAAATGGCAAGGAAGTGTTTAATAGAAAAAGCTAATAGGGATCCTAAATACAAAACTAGAAAATATAATAGGTGTAAATTATGCGGGAGAAGGCGAGCCTATTATCGTAAATTTCAAACATGCAGGATCTGTTTTAGAATGCTCTCGTTAAAAGGTGAGATACCTGGTGTTAAAAAAGCAAGTTGGTAAAATTAAAATTGATTTATTGAAAAGGGATAAAATATGTGCATGACAGATCCAATTTCAGACATGCTTACACGAATAAGAAATGCTAATATGATTCGTAGGGATTGCGTTGATATTCCTGCTTCTAAAATTAAGCAGGAGATATTAAAGATTATGAAAAATGAGGGTTATATTGAAGAATATAAAGAAATTCCTGATAATAAACAAGGGATCATCAGGGTTTATTTAAAATATGGAGCGTTGAAGCAGAAGGTTATTAACAATCTCGTAAGAGAGAGTAAGTCAAGCAGAAGGGTTTACAAAAGTGCCAAAGATGTAGAAAAGGTTTGCGGAGGTTTCGGGTCTGCGATATATTCTACGTCGAAAGGGATATTGTGCGACAAGGAGTGTCGAAGGTTAAAAATTGGCGGTGAACTTATTTGTACAGTGTCTTAATAGGTTTTTTTATTTAAGGGGTTAGGATGTCAAGAATAGGGAAGCAACCTGTTAAGGTTCCGAGTGATGTAAAAGTTGCAATAAATAATAAAGCTATTGAGATAAAAGGGCCTAAGGGTACCTTAAATTTAACCGTTCATCCGAGCATTGATGTTGAATACGCACTGGGTAGTCAACAGATTATTGTGAAGAGAAGCTCGGATGAAAAGCGATTTAAAGCATTGCACGGTTTAACTAGGGCATTGCTCGCAAATATGATGATAGGTATTATGCGTGGGTTTTCTAAAGATATTGAGATTGTGGGATTAGGATATAATGCTAAAATACAAGGCAATACGTTAGTTTTATCGCTGGGTTTTTCTCATCCTGTACATATGGAGATACCGAAAGATATTAAAGTTGAGGTTAAAAATCCAACAAACCCCGCTAAATTGACGATTTCTGGTACTGACAAACAATTGGTAGGTCAGTTTTCTGCAATGATAAAAGCTAAAAAGCCTTCTGAACCTTATAAGGGCATGGGTGTGAAGTATGCCGGAGAAGTAATAAGAAGAAAGGCTGGTAAGGCTATGTCTTCCGGTGGGTAATGTTTTGGTTAAGGGTATAGATTATGGATCCAATTAAAGAAAAAAGAAGAAAAAGAGCAGGGCGACATAAAAGAATCAGAAAGAAAGTGATAGGCAGTTGCGAAAGACCACGTTTGAGCGTTTATCGAAGTCTGAAGAATATTTATTGTCAGATTATTGATGATAATGAGGGCAAGACACTAGTTGCAATTTCTACTTTAACGCCAGATGTTAGAGCAAGTATCGTATATGGTGGCAACATAAAGGCGGCGGAGATCGTTGGTGAAAAACTGGCAGAACGAGCTATAAAGAAAGGTATTACAAAAGTAGTTTTCGATAAAGGTGGATATGCTTATCATGGAAGGGTTAAGGCTTTAGCGGAAAGTGCCAGAAAGAATAGTTTAAATTTTTAATTATTTGATAAGTCGAACAAGGAGATACAGTTGGCGCAACCAGAACAACCGATTAATCTAGAAGAAACAGTTGTAAAAATTAACCGATGTACGACTGTAACCAAGGGTGGAAAGTCGATGAGCTTTAGTTCTCTTGTTGTTGTTGGAAATAAGGCAGGGAGTGTTGGTATCGGCTTTGGAAAAGCGCGTGAGGTACCAAATGCGGTAAATAAGGCCGTCAAGGAAGCGAAAAAACAGCTATTTAAAATAAATTTAAAGGGCGACACGATACCACACGAGATAATGGGACGTTACAAGGCTGCCAGAGTATTCATGAAGCCCGCTTCACCAGGTACAGGTATTAAAGCTGGTGCGCCTGCAAGAGCAGTTCTGGAATATGTGGGAGTAAGAAATATCTTGACTAAATGTTATGGCAAAAGGAATCCACTTAATGTCGTTAAGGCTACATTAAACGGTTTGAGATCCCTAAAAACAAAAGAAGAAGTTGAAGAACTACGGGGAGTAAGGATAGAATGAATCTTTTTGATTTAAATGCGGTTCCAATAAAGAGGAAACGTAAGAAAAGGGTAGGGCGAGGAATTGGGTCCGGTTGGGGAAAAACTGCAGGTCGCGGAGCAAAAGGAGCTTCTTCGAGATCTGGCTTCAGCATGAAAAAATTGTTTGAGGGTGGACAAACACCTCTTTTCCGCCGATTACCAAAACGTGGTTTCAACAACATATTTAAAAAAGAATATAACATTGTAAATTTAAAGGACATTGCACATTTTGGCAGTGGTGATATAGTAACGATTGCTATACTGAAGGAATCTGGGATAATTAAAAAAATAGGTGTAGGAGTGAAGGTGTTGGGTGAGGGCGAGTTAAAAAATTCAATTACAGTTGAAGCGCACAAATTTAGCAAAGTCGCAATGGAAAAAATTAAAGCGGCAGGCGGAGAGGCTAAAATAATTCCATGATTGAACAATTTGGAAATGTTTTTCGCATACCTGAGTTACGTAAAAAAGTTCTAATCACACTTGGTTTAATAGCATTGTGTCGGGTAGGTGTTTATTTACCCATACCCGGGATCGATACCACTGTATTAAAGTCGTATTTTAATCAGTTTTCACAGTCCGGAATTGGGCAATTATTAGGAATGGTAGACATGTTTGCAGGCGGTGCCATGTCTTCCGGTGCTATTTTTGGACTAGGAGTGATGCCTTACATCAGTGCCTCTATCATCTTTCAGTTGTTAGTTGGTGTGGTTCCTTATTTAGAACGGTTACAGAAAGAGGGTGAGGTAGGCAGGAAGAAAATTAATCAATATACACGGATTGCAACCGTAGGTTTGTGTCTTTTCCAAGCTTTTGTGATGACGAGAACACTTTACACTGTCGAGTTTAATGGAGTTCCAGTTATTCCAGTATATTTACAGGGCGTTAGTTTTCAGTTAATGGCGGCAATTTTACTAACAACTGGCACTATGATCTTGATGTGGATCGGGGAGCAGATAGAAGAGCACGGGATCGGTAGTGGTATATCGATAGTTATTATGGTTGGGATTATTGAGCGCCTGCCTTGGGCTTTTAACCAAATAGTACAGAACTTTACATTTTCTGTAGCTCCGGCAGAACATCAGATTGGAATCGTTAAACTTTTAATATTGTTGGGTATGTTTTTCGCCATTGTAGGTGGTGTTGTCTATATAACGCAAGGGCAAAGGCGTATTCCTATACAACAAGCTAAGCATACGCGTGGTAGGAGGGTGTACGGTGGACAAAGACACTTCTTACCGCTAAGAGTGAATCAAGCTGGCGTGATGCCAATAATATTTGCGCAATCATTGTTGATTTTCCCTGCTGCAATCATGCAAGGTATACAGATACGGTTTGAACCCGGGAGCGTTGGTTATTGGATAACCTCGCGCTTATCGGGTATTTTGCAAGAAGGTGTTTTATACGTTATGTTGTATATTTTACTAATTACTTTTTTTTGTTATTTTTGGACGGCTATCCAATTTAACCCAAGAGAAATGTCCAATAATATGAAAGATTATGGCAGCTTTATTCCCGGGATTAGACCGGGGCATAGAACTGCAGAATATCTTGAGAGTATTATGGGCAAGATAACACTTGCAGGTGCTGCCTTTTTATCTTTAATTGCTATTCTTCCGAAGTTGGTAGCTGGAGGCTTTGAACTTAACAGGGCTATTGCTGGATTTTATGGAGGCACTGGATTACTGATAATTGTTGGTGTTGCATTGGATATGGTGCAAAGAATCGAATCGCATATGATAATGAGGCAATATAGTGGCTTTCTTAGCGGTGGTACACGAATTAGAGGTAGGATGGGATGAGGATCGTATTTTTAGGTCCTCCAGGTGCAGGTAAAGGAACTCAAGCGGAAACAATTAGTAAGATTGAGAATATTCCTCATATTTCTTCAGGGAATTTATTACGCGAAGCTATTGAGGCCGGAACTGAGACAGGTGCTAAGGCTCGTTTTTATATAGAGAAAGGCATATTAGTACCAGATCAAGTTGTTGTGGGAATTGTTGTAGATAGAATTTTAAAGCATGATTGTGAAAATGGTTTTGTTTTGGATGGTTTTCCAAGGACACTTTCTCAAGCAAAAGTGCTTGACGAAATGTTAAAAACACTTGGAGATAGTCTTGACATTGTTTTTTATTTTATTGTCTCTGAGCAGACGGTTATTGATAGATTGTCTGGTAGGATGATTTGTAGTGTGTGCGGTGCGAATTATCACATAAAATTAGTGCCACCGCTAAAAAATGGTATTTGTGATAAGTGTGGCGGGAAATTACTTCAAAGGGCCGATGATAAACCAGAAACAATTATAGAAAGACTTAAAGTTTATCGTGAACAAACGGCAGACCTAGTTGAATATTATAAGAAAAATAAGATATTAAGGGAAATAATTAGTGACTTGAGAATAGAAGTGATCTCAAAGACTATCGCTGATATTATAAATCAAGAGTGCAAGAAGCAAAAAAAGACAATGGCCGGGTAACAAAGGTGATAGTGCGCAAATCTCCACGTGAAATAGAAATAATGCGAAGTGCTGGAAAGATAACGGCAGAAGCGCTAAGACTGGCGAGAGAACTCACTAAAATAGGTATAACAACAGATTATTTAAATGAAGAAATAGAGAAATTCATTATAAGTAAAGATGCGGTACCTGTTTTTAAAGGCTATAGAGGGTTCCCTAAGAGCATATGCACTTCAATAAATGAAGAAGTTGTTCATGGTATACCTAGCCAAAGAAGATTAGACGAAGGTGATATTTTAAGCATAGATGTTGGTGTCCGTTATCGTAAATATGTTGCAGATGCTGCACTGACAATACCCGTTGGGATTATTTCTGAGGAAGCTGAAAGACTTTTAGATGTGTGTGAAAAATCGTTATATTTGGCCATAAGTGTGATCAAGTCACATGAAAAGTTGTCATTGATTTCGCGAACAATACAAGAGTTTGTTGAGGAAAACGGTTATTCAGTTGTAAGAGATTATACTGGTCACGGCATTGGTAGAAGCATGCATGAAGATCCACAAGTACCTAATTTTGTTAGTAAGTCGCTTTTAGAATATGATGAAATATTAATGCCTGGCGTGACTATTGCAATAGAGCCTATGATTTGTGTTGGAAAGCCAGGTACGAAGGTGTTGAATAATAGGTGGGTCGTCGTGACAAAAGATGGAGAATTATCAGCCCATTTTGAACATACGGTCGTAGTTACGGAAAATGGGGCTGAAATTCTAACGCTGTAGAAATTTTTTTATTTATATAATATGGCAAAAGAAGAACCGATTCGTGTGGAAGCAGTTGTAAAGGAATCTCTTCCCAATGCAATGTTTAGGGTAGAGTTGCAAAATGGACATAAGATACTTGCGCATGTTTCTGGTAAAATGCGCATGCACTTTATTAAAATATTGCCTGGTGATAAAGTGACTGTTGAGATGTCTCCATATGATCTTGATAAAGGTAGGATAATTTATAGGCAAGTTTAAAAGATTCGGCATATTTTAATTATTATTTAGAGAAGGCCACCATGAAAGTTAGAACTTCGGTGAAGAGAATTTGCGAAAACTGTAAAATAATAAGAAGAAAAAATGTAGTTCGTGTAATTTGTTTGAATCCTCGGCACAAGCAGAGGCAAGGATAGTTTTTGTGATTTCTAGAAAGGAATCTATTAATGCCTAGAATTGCAGGTACAGATATTCCCGCAGATAAAAGAATAGTTGTTGCGTTAACATATTTTTACGGTATTGGGGGTGCTCTATCTAAGAAAATATTAAGAGAACTTAACATAGATGAAAATGTGCGCGCTAAGGATCTTCATGAAGACCAGCTTAGTATTTTAGGCGCTCATATCGGGAAAAATTATAACGTAGAAGGTCAATTACGTAGACAAGAATTACAGAATATTTCACGTTTGAGAAGCATAAGTTGTTACCGTGGAATGCGTCATCGAATTGGATTGCCGGTGAGAGGTCAAAGGACAAAAACAAACGCTCGAACTCGAAAGGGGCGAAAGAAAACTGTAGCGGGCAAAAAGGGAGTTAAAGAAATGAGGTAACCTTTTGTATTCTGAACTATCTAATAAATTTTTGATATGTAATTATGAATTTTAAAAGGTTAAGATGGAAAAAAAAGAAATAATTGCAGCATTAATGACAGCTAATGTGAATTTTTTAAATGCTCTCGGATTGAATATAGATGTTTCAATTAGCAGAGAAAACAAGAAGTTTAATGAAGTCGTAGGATTCTGTGAACAAGTTATAACAATAATCGAAACCTTCTATAAAGAAAAAAAAGAAATTGTATTTCTTGACTGTTCCTGTGGTAAATCTTATTTGTCGTTTGTCTTGAATTATGTACTTTCAAATGTCTTTGCTTTAAATACATATTTCTATGCGGTCGATAAGAATACGGCAATAATAGAAAAATGCGAGAGGATCAATAGCCTTCTCGGATTTAAAAATATGTGTTTTATAAATGCTAAAACAATTGATGTTCTACCAGAAAAATCTGTCGATTTTGTTATTGCACTTCATGCTTGTGATGTCGCTACGGATGAAACTATTGCAAAAGCAATTAAAATAAAATCCAGGCATATTCTGGTAGTACCCTGTTGTGAAAATAATATTAGAAATCGGCTTAAAGAAGGACATCCGTTGGTGGATATAACGGATTTTGGCTTATTGAGATATCGGTTTGCAAGTATCCTTACCGAAGCATTAAGAGCACAGTTTTTAGCTGGAGCAGGTTATAATGTTAAGCTCGTTGAGATCGTATCCCCAAAATATACGCCAAAAAACCTGATGATCATAGCAAAAAGAAAAAAAAGAAATAAAAAATACAATATGAATAAGTTTCAGAAATTAGATGAGATGTTTAATACTGACTTTGCCTTGCAAAGTTTTTTTGCCGATACAGGTTCAAATCGAAGTGAATGTTATAAGGCAATATGTGGGTGATATATTGTAATATACTGTAAGGGTTTGCAAACATGGACTTCTATGTTTACTCATAACTTTTATTTTTATAACTGGTTATAGCATTTGAAAAATCTTATTTTGTGAACTCCTTGAGTATCGTTAATCTGTTCGTTTTGCGGTATACTGATAAGCTCATAAAAAATATAATAGTTTTATAAAAGTGTTTGTATGACATTATAAGCTGTAATTAAAGTTAAAAAAAAGTGTTACTATGTTTTTTGTGTACTAAACACAATAACCAGGATGATTTTGATTGATGAGGTGAAATATGTCTAAAACTAGCAAAAAAATTAGGCGCAATGTTACAAGAGCTATCGCAAATATTAAAGCTACATTTAATAATACTTATGTGACAATAGCAGATGTTAATGGTGAGACAATTTGCTGGGCAAGTGCTGGTACCGCAGGTTATAAAGGATCCCGGAAAAGCACCCCTTTTGCAGCTCAAAAAGCAGCGACAAGTGCTGCTGAAAAAGCACAGAAATATGGAATACAAGAAATAGAAATAAGAGTTAAGGGGCCTGGGCCTGGCAGAGAATCTGCTATCACGGCCCTTCAAGCCGCAGGATTGAGTGTAAAAGCGATAGAAGATGTTACGCCTCTTCCACATAATGGTTGCAGACCCCGTAAAAAGCGCAGGGTGTAAAATAAATACAAATGTAGTTCTGGAAAGGAAAGATATGGCGAGATATGTAGGACCGCAGTGTAGGTTGTGTCGAAGAGAAGGTGAAAAACTGTTTTTGAAAGGATTTCGTTGTGAAACGGCTAAGTGTGCGATAACAAAGCGAAAATATCCTCCTGGACAATTTTCATGGGGAAGAGGAAAACTTTCGAAGTATGGTATCCAGTTCCGGGAAAAACAAAAAGTGAAACGTTTTTATGGTGTTTTAGAAAGACAGTTCCGGAATTACTTTAGAAAAGCGGAAAAACAAAAAGGGAATACTGGTGATAATCTATTAGTAATGTTGGAACGAAGGTTGGATAATGTTGTACATTTACTAACATTTGCACATTCAAGGAAAAGCGCCAGACAGCTTATTTTACATGGCAATGTAACGGTCAATGATAAAAAAGTTGATATCGCCTCTTTTTTAGTAAAAGTTGGTGATGTGATAAGGCCAAAAAATAGCGAAAGAAGTCGGAAGCTTGTTCAGGATAACGCGGAAGCTTTAAAATCCAGAAAAATATCCTCTTGGTTAGAATTTCGGCAGGGTGCATTGGAAGGTGTGGTGACACAACTTCCAAACAGAGATGATATTTCTGTTTCCGTGCAGGAACAGTTAATAATCGAACTTTGCTCAAAATAATCTTTTTAGCCGGATCATTCCACAATAATAAGAGTTGTCATTGTAGTCGTCAATTGAATTTGTAATCCCGCAAACATTCGTAAGAAAATTACTTACGTCAAATTTATTTTTATAAATTCCCTTATAAATAGATTAGGGAGGAAAATATGCGAATAAGGTGGAGAGGTCTTGAACTACCAGTACGAGTAGATGTTGAAAATGAAACTTTGACCGACAGGTATGGTAAGTTCATAGCAGCCCCTTTCGAACGTGGTTTTGGTCACACAATAGGAAATAGTCTACGAAGAATTTTGTTGTCTTCTTTAGAAGGTAGCGCTGTTGTTTCAGTTAAAATTGAAGGGGTGGCGCATGAATTTACCAATGTACCAGGTGTAATAGAAGATGTTGCTGATATAATCCTGAATATCAAAAATTTGATTGTCAAAATGCATTCTGATCAGCCGAAGATTATAAAAATTGAGGCTAATAAAAAAGGTAAAGTTACCGGCAAAGATATTATTACTGACGAAAACGTGGAAGTTGTTAATGATGATTTACATATAGCAACACTTTCAGAGGATATGGCTTTTAATGTTGAAATGGAAGTGAGAAAAGGTCGCGGGTATGTAACTGCTGATGAAAATGAAGCTGAGGATCAAGAGATTGGTTTGATATCTGTAGATTCTTTTTTTTCTCCTGTCAGAAATGTACGGTATGTCACTGAGGAGACACGTGTTGGAAGACGAACAAATTATGACAGACTTATTTTAGAGATTTGGACGAATGGTACTGTTACTCCCGAGATGGCTTTGGTTGAAGCCGCAATGATTACTCGAAAGCATTTGAATCCGTTTATACAATACTTCGAAATAGGCAGAGAATTACAACAAATCGAAAAAAATATGAGTGCTGAGTGCATATCTGACATGTCTTCTGAAGAATTTAATAGGACTTTGAGCATGCCGATTGCGGAATTAGATTTATCGGTGCGAGCTTCTAATTGTTTAGAGACTGTTAATATCGTAACGGTAGGTGATCTTGTTGTTAAAACAGAGGACGATCTTTTACAGATAAAGAATTTCGGAAAAACCACAATGAAGGAATTAAAGAAAAAACTAAGTCAGTTAAATTTAGCTATTGGGATGCCATTGGAAATAAAACGAATGGAAAAGGGAAAAGGTTGATACAATGAGACATGGAAAGAGAGGCAGGCATTTATCTAGAACTTCCGCTCACAGAAAGGCATTGAGGCAGAATATCGCAAATAGCCTTTTTATTCACGGAAGAATAGTTACAACTGTTGAAAAAGCAAAGGAGACAAGATCTTTTGTTGAAAAGATAATCACCATAGCTAAAAAAGGATTGGACAAAAAAGAGAGCGACAGGCCAGGCTATGTACACTGTTATCGACAGGTTCTTTCTAGATTGAAAAATGTCGATATTGTAAAAAAGATTTTTGGAGAAGGAGATTGGCGCGAGAGTGAGGGTATTGCAAAAAGATTTACAAACAGGAATGGTGGGTATACACGTATATTGAAATTGTCAGGTACACGCTTAGGAGTTCTTTCTGGGAGCAGTGTTGGTAAGATACCAGAGCTTGAATATTCTATGGGTGGAATACGTAGAAAATTAAGGTTGTTGGGAAGAAGGCTTAATGATAATGCATCCCTTGCTATTTTTGAGTTGGTAGAAACTGAAACAGATGTAAACAACTCAGAAGAGATTAAACCCAAAGTTGCCACCTCTTCGCTTAAAAACCTCTGATTTTTTCTGATATGCCTTTGTTTATGTGGGTAGAAAGTTCAATACCAGGAGTGATTTTTTCCAGGAAGCGTTTTGTCCTTGCTTCAAATTCACCGCAAAGGATCAAATTGTTAAAATTGATGGGGTTATCCTTTGACGTGGTACCTCACGGAGTCGAAGAAAGCCTTTATAACAAACGATTACCACCGGACGTACTTGTTCAATATCTTGCATCGTTAAAGGCAGGTAGTGTCGCTAAAGGGTTGAAAGATGTGTTTATCATTGGAGCAGATACGGTTGTTTTGCATAACAATGAGGTTTATGGCAAACCAAAAGATGAAGATGATGCGCGAAGAATGCTTTTTTTATTAAATAATTCGGTTCATGAGGTATTTTCCGGACTCTGTATTAAAGAACTGCCGTCTGAAAATGAATATGTAGGTGTTGCACTGACCAAGATAAAAATGAAGAATGTTTCGGTATATGAACTTGAAAGTTACGTGCAATCAGGAGAGCCAATGGGAAAAGCCGGTGCTTATGCTGTCCAGGGAGCGGGTAGAAGGTTTATTGATAGAATAGATGGAAGTTATTCAAATGTTGTTGGTTTACCGCTATAGTTATTGTATAAAATGCTTAATGATTTTGTAAATAATGAATATTCCTAGAAATTTTAGTTGGCTATTAAAAGGTGAAATTGCTGGTATGGCTAGACCCATATCTGTAGTATCTGATTTTGAATTTCTTCGGGAAAATGGTATTGATGTTATAGTTACTTTGTCAGAGTGGCCACTTCATAAAATATTATTAGAGGAATTTGGTTTTGCCAACAAGCATATCCCCATTGCAGACCTTACCCCACCTACACAAGAACAGATTGAAGAATTTATTTTTTTTGTAAATGAAGCTGTGTCTTCTAGTAAAAAAGTGGTTGTACATTGTGATGCAGGAATTGGGAGGACTGGTACTATGCTGGCATGTTACCTTGTAAATAAAGGATTTAGCGCAATAGATGCTATTGTAGAAGTTCGCAAAAAGAGACCGGGTTCTATTGAGACTGCTGCACAGGAAGAAACTGTATCAAAATACGAGAAAAGACTTTCTAAAAAGATTAAGAAATAGCATGCAGTATCGCATGTTAAGCGAGCAAGAAATATCTTGTATTTTATTGAAGTGATATTAAAAATTAAGTTTTGTCTAATTCTAGGTCGATTACTTTTTTTACTGTAAAAAGTATACTTGTAACAATTTCCTTATCCGCAATCATTCAATTCTCCTTAGGTTTTCCTGCTGTTCCTTTAATACAAATCAAGTAAGCAGCGCAATTTTTTTGCACGTACAGCAGTGCAGTTTAATTTCTACCTTATAAACAGAAAATCTTTCGTAAAAAAGAAAATATATGACTCCATTGATTTTTTTGTTTTTGGAGAATATGCAAGATTTCAACCTTACAATGGCTTGGAATTACGATAACCATTTTTCAGAAAATGGTTAAAAGTTGGGTAAACTAACAAAGACAGATATGCAAAAAGCTTTTAAATGGACGGCTCTGTTTTACAGATTTTGTGGGGAATTGTTATGGAGAGGCTATTTTATTAAATCTCTCAGAAAAAATATTAGTATTTTAAGCGCACAATACATTGCAGATATCAATGTTGTAAAATCCAATTAAAATCACTGCATTCATTTGCAGAATGTTTTTAGGTTTGTTTTTCGATAACTTGTTTATGCAAAGTAAGTTATTGCAACTAAAGGATTATTTTTCTACCTTGAAATTTTCTTGCCAGTTAAATTTGTTTATGATAGTATTCACGAAAATTTGTGTCTTTTAAATACTAAAATATAATGGCTACACTTTTTATAGAAGAAATAGTTTTATGATTTATGTAGTTTATATTTGTTTTATGCGGTTGTTTTTAAATGAAATATATCCCTATGTTTTGATCTCCGGTAGTTTAATAAATTACGCTGAATAGTTACAAAATATTTATATAGTCAAACAAATAAGGTTTTCGAAAAATTTACACACCCCCGGCCCCTCTTTTTAGAGGGGAGAGAAGAAGTCCCCTCTATCAAGAGGGGATTTAGGGGTGTGTTTGATAATATGCCTAGTCAAATAAATCTGTTTTTTAGAAAGCCATTTTATCGCCAAATCTCTAAAATCATATTTGTTTGGCTATATTAATTACTTGATTTTGATAGAATTTGATTAAAGTTTATACCGTCCAAAATATTTTTAAGCGTTCGGGATTATAAAAGCACTTTCATTGTTTAAAGGAAAACGCTTAAGAACAACATTTCGTTGCTGAAAATAAGTCATCCCAGCGTTTGGTTCTTTTCTTAGAAAATAATATTATTGCTTTAGTTAGTTAGATTTATTGGTATAATTTTTTTCACAAAGATGATGCTCTTGTGATTATGCTATTAAAGAAAATTTGCAAAAAAGGTTGATAGTTTGTTATCAAAATAAGAATAAGATTGTATATTTTGTCTGATTTTTGGTGGTATAATTTGTTAAAAAAGTTGAATTTCTTTTTGTGTTAAGAATATATTCGTTGAAAGGAGCATTCTGAATGGCGCCCAAGTATGTCTATTTCTTTGGAGAGGGTAAGGCTGATGGGAAAGCGGATATGAAGCATCTGCTTGGTGGTAAAGGGGCAAATTTAGCGGAAATGACTAATATTGGCATCCCTGTTCCCCCTGGTTTTACTATCACAACGGAGGTTTGTGATGCATATTATAAGAATAAGCAACAGTATCCCAAGGGACTTGACAAAGAGATAGCGCAAAATCTTTCCATGCTGGAAAAATTGATGGGAGCAAAGTTAGGCGATTCAAATAATCCTCTGTTGGTTTCCGTTCGAAGTGGCGCTGCGGCATCTATGCCGGGAATGATGGATACGGTATTGAATCTTGGTTTAAATCCAGAAACGGTAATGGGGTTGATAAAAAAAACGGGAAATGAGCGTTTTACGTGGGACGCATACCGCAGGTTTATTTCAATGTTTGGTGATGTAGTTATGGGGATTGAACGACATTATTTCGAAGAAATCCTGGACAAATATAAGAAAAAATCACGGGTCAAAAATGATACAGATTTGACAACAGAACAATTGAAAAATATTGTAGAAGAGTATAAGGAAATTTATAAAAAAAATGCGCGTGAACCATTTCCGAATAATCCTGCAGAACAACTTCATAGAGCGATTCAAGCCGTTTTTGCATCATGGAACAATCCTCGCGCAATAAAATACAGACAGCTTTACGAAATTAAGGGGCTTATTGGTACGGCAGTAAATGTTCAGGCGATGGTATTTGGAAATATGGGAGATCATTCTGCCACGGGGGTCTGTTTTACCAGAAATCCCTCAACAGGAGAAAACAAATTTTACGGGGAATTTCTTATTAATGCACAGGGAGAAGATGTTGTTGCGGGTATTCGTACGCCAGAGCCGATTGCAAATCTTGAAAAAGAAATGCCAGCGGTCTATAAACAGCTTTTTAAATATAAGAACATATTAGAGAAGCATTTTAAAGATGTTCAAGATATCGAATTTACTATTCAAGAGAATCGCTTGTTCATGCTGCAAACAAGAAATGGAAAAAGAACTGCTCCGGCAGCAATAAAAATTGCAGTTGATATGGTAAAGGAAAAATTAATAGATAAGAAGACGGCTATTTCCAGAATAGACCCTAATCAACTGGATCAGTTATTGCACCCGACTTTTGATCCTAAGGCAAAAAGAGAAGTAATAGCAGAAGGTCTGCCAGCTTCTCCCGGAGCGGCTACCGGCAGGGTCGTTTTTAGCGCTGAACAAGCAGAAAGATTAGCCGAGAAAAACGAACAGGTAATTTTAGTCAGGAAAGAAACTTCTCCGGAAGATATTGGCGGAATGCATGTTTCTCAAGGAATCCTTACTACCAGCGGCGGTATGACTTCCCACGCTGCTGTGGTTGCGCGAGGAATGGGTAAATGTTGTATCGCTGGTTGTAGTGCTATACATGTGGATTATAAAAAGCAGCTTTTTAAGGTAGATGGCAAGGTGATAAGGGAGGGAACGTTCATTTCATTAGATGGCAGTAGCGGTGAGGTAATGATGGGGAATGTGGCAACTCTTGTACCCAAACTTAGCGATGATTTTGCCACACTCATGACTTGGGCGGATGAGATAAGAAAGTTGAAAGTGAGAACTAACGCAGACACTAAGATAGATGCACGGAAAGCTCGCGAGTTTGGCGCTGAAGGCATCGGACTCTGCAGAACAGAACACATGTTTTTTGGCGAGAATAGAATCGATTTCGTTCGGCAAATGATTCTTTCCGCCCCGGATGTGAAAAATTTGAAAACCAAAATTGCTTATATACAAAAAGAAATAAGTAATGCACAAAACAACAAGATAAATGTTCTCAAAAAAGATTTAGCAAGGGCGCAGAATGAAATTAAATATCCCATGACGGCATATATGTCTGCATTGAAGAAATTGCTTCCTATGCAACGCAGAGACTTTGAACAGATTTTTAAAGAGATGGATGGGCTTCCTGTGACTATCCGTCTTCTGGACCCTCCCCTTCATGAATTTTTGCCTCAAGAGGAAAATAATCAAAGAGAAATAGCAAAGCGGATGAAAATTAGTTTTCAGGAAATACAGGAAAAAGTTTCGGCGCTTCACGAACTAAATCCTATGCTTGGCCATAGAGGATGCAGGCTTGGTATTACCTATCCCGAAATATATGAGATGCAGGTACAGGCAATTATCGAGGCTGCATGTAACATGAAAAAAAAGGGTATCATCATTTATCCGGAAATAATGTTGCCCCTTATTAGTACTGAAAAAGAATTAATTATCTTAAAAGAGTTGATTCAAAAAAATGCAAAAGAAATAATGGAGAAAAAAGGCGTAAAGGTAAATTACCTTATAGGAACAATGATCGAATTACCACGGGCAGCTTTAATAGCAGATAATATTGCCAGACATGCTGAGTTCTTTTCCTTTGGGACGAATGACTTAACGCAGATGACATTTGGTTTTAGCCGTGATGATGTTGGATCTTTCGTTCCGGAGTATATTGATAATGAAATATTAGAGAAGGACCCTTTTCAGGTTTTGGATCAGGAGGGCGTTGGGAAGTTGATTCAAATAGGTATTAATGGAGGGAGAAGCACGAGAAAAGAATTAAAAATTGGAATTTGCGGTGAACACGGGGGAAATCCTCAAACAGTTTCCTTTTGCCATGGGATAGGTATGGATTACGTAAGTTGCTCTCCTTTCAGGGTGCCAATAGCCCGTCTTGCCGCTGCACATGCAGCACTTGAGCAACCTGTATCGCGTGCGACAATTTAATCAGAAAGATTAATTTGGAATATGCTTATGCATTTAACTCCTAACTAAACGAGTCAGAGAATACAAAAATACCCTTCTTAAGGGCACTATTAGGAGTCAAATGCATAAGCATTTTTAGAATAATCGTGACACAGAAGGCATCCTCATTTTAGAAGGATGCCTTTTGTGTTATGATGGAAAAAATACCTGTTAATGCATGAAATCCGGTTCTTTATGTATATATTGAATATAACAGTATGATTGAAATATATAAAAAATTGCCAAAGACAAATTGTGGTGAATGTGGAGATGCAACTTGTACCGCGTTTGCACTTAAAGTAATAAACTCTCAACGTAGAATACAAGATTGTCCATATGTTGCAAACAAAGACAGCAAACTGGCATTAAATAAACCCGTAGCTACCATGGACGATAATTACAGTCGTGTAAGTTATGAATTAGAAGCTGTGGCGAAATGTGTGAATTTTAAGGATGCAAGCGCTGCAATTGGCGGCGGGTATGAGATTAAGGATGGCGAAGAGAGAATAACGCTTAAAATGATAAATAAGCCATATGAGATTCGCAGAAAAGGTTTATATGAAAATGATACATATTGTATTGATTCGTGGTCCAAAATTATCATTTACGATTATGTGCGCAGGCAGGGCCGCAGATCTTTAACCGCTGAATGGGTCACATTGGGATATTTTACAAATACCGCTTCACACGTTAAAGCCTTTCAGCGGAACGCCGAAGAGAAGATTGCCACAAAATTCAATGATAATAAACAAGGATTGATAATTCGATGTAAAGAATTGGGTGGAGTTGCTGCACAAGGGCAAATGAGGGCCGATTATATTTATCAATTTGGTTTGTTGCCAAGGATACCCTTGTATATGTGTTTTTGGGAAGCAGACGATGAATTTTCGGCTAGTTGTAAATTGTTTCTTGATAGTAGTGCAGAAGATTATATCGATATAGAATATCTGGCGTATCTCGTTGAAAGATTTGTGGAAATTTTTGTTCACTAACAAGACAACTTTTTTCCCTACAAGAAGAAAAAGGTAAAATACCCTCTTGTAACAGGTTCGTTTTTTTTAAAAGTCGGGGCAAAGCATTTTCTATAAATTGCCATAAATGTGCGCATACTCAAACAGGCAAATGCTTCGCCTCGACACTATGCGGCAAAACACCGATATTATTGGAGTTTTTCAAAAAACTAAAGTGTTAGTGCGCCAGGCGAAGCTTGTAAAAGCCAGTTGGTTGAAAAGCCAACATGAATGTTATTTTTGGTCGCGCCTTAGTGAATCTGTTTGAAGCGGATGTTCACCCCAAGTCAAAAAACAAAAGTGCCGTAAGAGCCTTATATTTATTGGCTTTTACGCCGAACAGCAAGCTTTTTTCTAGTGACTACCCGTATGTTCCGGCTTGGCAATACTTCTGGCAACTTTATCTGTAATGCCTCTAATAATTCATGTGATTGTT
>NZ_CAADGZ010000005.1:0-65018 GCF_900696675.1 uncultured Candidatus Kuenenia sp.
CTTCATCGAAATGGTGAATCTCCTTTCAGGTGTTTTTTGTTATCAATATACCGCCGAATACCTTGGAAATCCTACCATTTCAATCCTATTCCTGCAACAAGGCTTTGCCTTGTTTGCAGGATTTAGGTATTATTGGAATTTTTCAAAAAACCAAAGTGTTTAGGAATGTTAAAAAGAAGAGAAAAGCTTGGTTAAAATCGGTGTTAATCGTTCGACTGAGCTCACGACGAAGTCTGCGCTCTGTGGATTGAAAAAGAACTTTTTGGGGATAAATACTTATGATTACTGAATATATAAACGAGGCATTAAAAAAGGCACATTATGAGATAATAGAAGACGAAGAACCTTACTATGGTGAGGTGCATGGGCTTAACGGTGTCTGGGCTACGGGCAAAACACTTGAAGAATGCAGAAATAACTTGAAAGAAGTTATAGAGGGTTGGATTCTTATTAGTATTAGAAAAGGGCTTTCTATGCCAAAACTTGGTAATACTGAAATTAAAGAAGTAGAGGAAGTAAGTATATAAATGCCTAAACTTACTCCCACTTCTTATAATGAACTTGTGAAGAAACTAAGAATGTTCGGCTTTGAAGGTCCTTATGGAGGCGGAAAGCACCTTTATTATGGTAAAGGGCAGTTTAAGACTAACAATTCCAAATCCTCACAGGAAAGAAATAAGTATTGATCTGTTAACAAGAATAATCAGGCAAGCAGGGATTACAAAAAATGATTGGATAAAG
Source organism: uncultured Candidatus Kuenenia sp. (assembly GCF_900696675.1). NCBI lineage: Bacteria > Pseudomonadati > Planctomycetota > Candidatus Brocadiia > Candidatus Brocadiales > Candidatus Brocadiaceae > Candidatus Kuenenia > uncultured Candidatus Kuenenia sp. Next base: position 742 of record NZ_CAADGZ010000005.1, read on the forward strand.
AACGAGGTATAAACAGAAAAGGTTTTTTCCACAGCAGGGGGGGGTGAACTGTTACGATTTTTTAATCGGTGAAATCTGTGGTTTCTTTTGAGACACGCCATGGCGTGTCCCTACTCTCTCTCTCTCAAATCGTAAATCGTAAAACGTAAATAAACACCATGCTTCCTATTGGAAATATGCCAAAAATAAAAACCGGAAAGTTTGATGCCGAAAAATCCATTTTTTATCTGATGTGTATTTTTGCGGGTGTGGGGGCATTTTTTTTATTTTCATGGCGGGATGTTATCTGGATATTTACTACCAGCTTGGGATATTCTGGGGTCTTATAGGTTTTATAATAGTTGCTGGTAAAATAGAGGTATTTAAACGCCCGCCCTTGCGAATCCTCTTCATCCTGATCATTGTGTTTATTACCCTGCGGTATTTGCTCTGGCGTACTTTCCAGAGTTTGGTGTACACGGGGCCATTGGATTATGCGGCAACCATTTTGCTTTATCTTGCGGAGGCATATGCGGTTGCCATTCACTTTTTCGGTTTATTTGTCAATATATGGCCGCTTAACCACAAGATAGCGCCCTTGCCTGCCGACTCCCGGCTGTATCCCACGGTGGATATTTTTATCCCCACTTACCATGAACCTGAAGATGTTATAAGAACTACTGCCGTTTCGTGTATGCAGATTGACTACCCAAAGGACAAGTTTAATGTTTATATACTGGATGACGGCGGCACTGTCGCCAAAAGGAATCATCCCGAAAAGGGAATGGATGCGTGGAAAAGGCACTATTCCCTGAAGAGGATGGCGAAGGAACTGGGTATCAGTTATATTACGCGGCAGCAAAATGCACATGCCAAGGCGGGGAATCTGAACCATGCCCTGTGGTACACAAGCGCAGAGCTTGTCCTCATATTGGATTGCGACCATGTGCCCACAAGGGATATTTTACGGAATACGGCAGGATGGTTTCTGAAAGATGAAAATGCTTTTTCTTGTGCAAACACCTCATTTTTTCATAAATCCTGACCCGTTTGAAAAAAATCTTGCGATATTTGGCGAAGCCCCCGGCGAGAATGAGATGTTTTATCACGGTATCCATCATGGCCTTGATTCCTGGAATGCTTCGTATTTCTGCGGTTCCGCCGCCCTTTTGCGTAGAAAATATTTAATGGAGGTTGGGGGAATTGCCGGCGAAACGATAACTGAAGACGCGGAAACAACCGTTGCTTTACATAGCAAGGGCTATAATAGCGTGTATATCGACAGGCCAATGGTATGCGGATTGTCGCCTGAGAGTTTTGATGATATGCTTGTACAAAGGAGCCGCTGGGCGCAGGGTATGATACAAATTTTCATACTGAAGAATCCCTTATTCGCAAAAGGAATGAAATGGTATCAGCGTCTCTGTTATATGAGCGCTTCCCTATTCTGGTTTTTTGGGTTTTCGAGGTTTATTTTTTATATTGTCCCTGCGGCATTTTTATTATTCGGATTGAAGGTATACCATGCATCTTTTGCAGAGATAGTGGCATATGCATTGCCCCACGTTATTGGGTGTATTGTTGTGACGGACTTTCTCCACGGCAAATTCAGATGGCCGTTTTTTTCCGAGATATATGAAAGCGTGTTGTCCATATTCCTTATGCCCGTGATATTTTCCGTTATCAGAAACCCACGGCATCCCACCTTTAAGGTTACCCCTAAAGGACAGAGTCTGGGCGAAACGGTGCTCACCTTGCAGGCAGTGCCCTTTCTTTTTATGGTATTTATAATTGCAGCGTGTGTTCCAGTGGGGATAATAAAGTGGATACAATTCCCATTATACCGGGATATTATCCTTATTACCCTGTTTTGGACGATGTTTAATCTTTTTATCGCTGTGGCGTCGCTGGGTGCGTTTGTAGAGAGAAGGCAGATACGCCGTCATCATCGCATGTGGGCGCGAGGCGAGGTCAATGTGTATTTTCCGCGCATGAAGTATATTTTGCAGGGTGAAATAAAGGATATCTCGTATTCAGGGATGGGGGTGCAGTTGAAAACGCCGTTTCCTATAAAACCGGAAGAGGATGTTGTATTAAACGTCAGAGATATTTATGGGGAAAAATATGCATTTGATGCAAGAATATTCCGTAAGATAAAAAAGAAAGAGTATGTTTTCTGCGGATGTGATTTTGTTGCAAAAGGAAAAGCGGCGCAATTGCGTTTGATTAAATATGTGTATGGCGACAGTCAAAGATGGGAAGATTTTTTGCAGAAGCGGTTTAAGCGTGTAAGTCCGTGGGGGATCTTCTATTTTATTGTGCGTATGGGTATAAAGGGGAGCAGGGACTGCGTTACACTTTCGTCGAAATTATTGTATAGCGTACTGAAAAAAAGTTTTTTTGTAATATATGGGAAAATGCAGTCATTGTGGCTGAAAAAGATGAAGCTTGAGGGATTGCATACAAAATGAAACAATTATTTCTCTGTATAGCAACCATCTTCTGCCTGGCACATCTGGCGCATGCGGCAGTAGTAGAAGTGCCCTTATATAAATTTACCAATACCCTTGTTAAAAGCATCGATTTAAAATGTATTAGCGCTGAATACACAATCCCGGTCAGTGTTCCTGAACGATGGGAAATTGAAAAGGCAGTTATGCGTTTTCAATATGTAAATTCATCTTCTTTGCTGGAAAACAAGTCCACACTGGTAGTGAAAGTAAATGAGTATCCGATTGCGCAGATCAAGCTAAGCCCCATTGTTCCGGAGGGGGAGGTAAAGATGACCATTCCTCCTGTTTTACTGGATACCGGCTATAACAACATCAGTTTTGCCGTCACGCAGCATTATACCGATGAATGTGAAGACCCGTGCGCTCCCGGTCTCTGGACAACCATTAACGTTGACGAATCCATTTTACGCGTGGAATACTGCTTAAAACCGGTTCCCTTACAGTTATCGGTGATTCCTGAATTCCTCTTTGACCCGAAAATCTTTCCCCACGGAAGGGTGAATTTCATTGCTGAGGGACTTACTTCCGAGGAGTTAATCAATTATGCGGGCATCGTGGCTTCCGGAATTGCGCTGCGATATGATTACCGGCAGGTATTTTTCAGTGTGAGTAAAGATATCAAGCCCAACGTGGACAATATACTTTTGGGGAAAAAGGATTTTATCTACGATTTTTTAAGAAAAAAGGGCGTTGAAATCAATGAAGGTGCCGGCGCCCTTTTGAAAATAACACACCTTCCGCTGGAAAAATTCGTACGCGACCCTCATCACGCCTTGATTATAATTACCGGAGATAATATTGAGCAGGTGAAATTGGCCGCGGAAACGTTTGCCATTATGTCTTTTCCCTTTCCCGACACAGACGAAATGACGCCGGTGAAGTTTGAACTCCCTGGTGTTGCACTGTACAGCGGCAAACACATGCTGGTTCCCGATAAAAAATATACCCTTAAAACCCTTAACCTTGAAACATATACTTTTAAAGGATTATCCCCTAATCCGAAAGAAATCACCTTTCGTCTGTCGCCCGATTTTTTGGTGAAACAAAATCAATATGCAAATCTTTCCCTGCATTTTGCATATGGCGCCGGCATGAGGAATTTTTCCGTTCTGAATGTGTTGCTGAATGGAATACATATACGGGCTATTCGCCTTGATAACGAATTGGGGGCTATTGTGGCAGGATACAACCTCACAATCCCTACCTATTTGTTCCAGGCAGGAACGAACGTTATTTCCTTTGCGCCGATGCTCGCCCCGTCAATGAGTAGCAATTGTGAACCGAAGCCCATAGACAATCTCTTCTTCACCCTATTCGATAATTCAACATTTATTTTTCCGCCAATGCCGCATCTCGTTGAATTGCCCAGGCTGGAGCTGTTTTTTTTAAACGGATTTCCTTTTACCCGCTGGCCTGACGGACACGAAACCCTTCTCTTTATGACGCAGCCAACGTCCAGCGTGATAGCCTCCGCCTTTAACATCATTGGTTCTATCACTCAAAAAAACGGATTTCCCCTCCTGGAAATTAAAATGGGTTTTCGCAAACCAGACGCATGGGACGGTGAGATTATTATTTTGGGAAGCGCAGAAAGCATTCCGGACGATTTAAAGGAACTCGCACCTTTGAAACTTACAAAAAATACATCTGTCCCTTACCCGGTGGTGAAGAGCTGGCGGGATGAAAAAACCCTTGCTTTCAGTGGGCAAATAAGTGATTTTGGAAAGGCGAAAGGCGCCGTAATGCAATTCAAATCCCCCTACAGGGTGGGACGCACGATATTGATGGTCACGGCGTTTTCTCCAAAAGAGCTGTATGCCTTTAGCGAAATGCTGACAGAACCTGCGGTAGAAGGCGCGTGCAAAGGCGATCTGGCATTGGTTGACCTTGCTTCCGCCCCTCATTACAAGGTCTATTCTTTTGATATAGGGAAAAAATATTTCAGCGGTAAAGGCGGAAAGATATCCCGGGTAAAGGCATATATATATTCCATGAGTAAGTATTATGCTTACCTGTTAGTTTTTATCTTTCTGTTTTTGGGGATAACCGTTTTCTATCTGTTATATCGCTTTAGAAAGAGGAGGTTGAAAAGTGCATAAGAAATTGAGTTGCATTGTTATATGTGTGTTTTTTATGCTGGGTATGTGTAAAATGACATACGGGCGGCAGCCGGCTGTTTGGGAAGCATTTAAGACGAATTTTATCGGACAGGACGGCAGGGTGGTCGATCATTACAATGGCCGTATCAGTCATTCCGAAGGGCAGGGATACGGAATGTTGTTGGCGGTAAAGTATGATGATAAGGCCGTGTTTGATAAGCTTTTGCAGTGGACGCAGGATAATATTGCGGTAAGGAACGATCATCTGTTTGCGTGGAAATGGGGGGAGAGAACGAGTGGCGCCTGGGGGGTAGTCGATTATAATAATGCCACTGACGGCGATATTCTCATCGCATACGCACTGATCAAGGCCGATGAAGAATGGCCCAACAATAATTATAAAAATACCGCCTTGAAAATCGTCAGAAGTGTGCGGGAGAATCTTGCGGTGGAGTGGAACGGACATCAGCTTCTTTTGCCCGGTTATCACGGATTTATAAGGGAGAATGATCGTTTTATCGTAAACCCCTCCTATGTTATTTTTTCAGCGTATCGTGCGTTTGCAAAGGTTGACGCCGAAGCATTCTGGCAAAAGGTTTACAAAGACAGCATGCTGCTCGTTGCAAAATCTTGTTTTGGGTCGCTGAAAATGCCTGCAGACTGGGTAATGCTGGAGGGCAGGGACATAGATGTTTGTAATGAAAGAAAACCGTATTTCGGTTATGAGGCAATCCGTGTATTCCTCTATCTCTCGTGGGAAGAAAATCCTCTGTTTCCGGAAGGTTTGGCTAAGATGCTGGATATTTATAATAAGCTGGGCTTTATTCCCCTTTGGGTAGATGTTGCCAGCGACAGCATTTCGCTGCAAAATGCTCCACCGGGTTTTTACGCTGTATTTGCCAGGGCGGCGGAGAAGATGGGTGAAAAAACGTTAAGCAAGAAATTGTTCAAAGAAGCGAGTGAAAGGCTGGCGTATGATAAAAAAGATTATTATTCGTATTGTCTGTACCTCCTGGCGGAAGAGTGACTATAATAACTTATTGAGAAGTTACAGAAATTGTAATTTGGAATTTAAAATATATTGTCTATACGAATGAAAGTAAATATCGGTTTCTTCATTTTATGTTGTATCTTTTTTGCGGCACAGAGAACCATTGCATATTCTTTGGGTTTGCCGGGTGGATACGCTTCTTTCAGTAGTCCCGATACATCAGCGCAAAAGCCGGCGTCCCGTTTGTACACCATTCAAGTCGCTTATGTCACTGATCCGGAAGAAGCAAAGAAGCGTGCGAAGCAGTTGTCGCAACGCATATTTCTTCCCGTTTGTATAAAAAGAACCGCTCAAAATTATTATGTCATCCTTGCGGGGAAAGCGGAGAGACGTTCTGATCTGTCGGAGTCTGAAAGCATTATCAGGGCGAATGGATATCCACAGGCATCTGTGGTGAATGACCCATACGGAGCGATTCCTGTTATTATGGAAATATTGCCGGATCAAACAAACGCCAGGCCGCCAATATCAAAGAATACACCGGAAAGAGCGGATGATTCCGCCGCTTTCTATGCCATCCGGGTTGCCCATATCACCAATCGGGAAGAAGCGGAAAAGCGCGCGAAACATATCTCTCATACCTTCGGTATTCGCACACGGATAAAGGAGGACGGCAACTACTCTCTTCTTCTTGCAGGAGTGGCAGGGAAACGGTCGGATTTGCAGCGAGATATTGATATGTTGCGGAAAAACGGATATCCCCAGACGACTATTATCAACAATCATCGTGCGAAGCCTCAGGAAGCGACGGAAAATTCGCCTCATATCGCGGTAACGAAGGAAAGACAGTCGAACCTGTTATCGATTGTACGGAAAACTCATTATGGGGAGGATGATTATGGCGTGTTTGACGAAATGGACGCCCCGCATTATTCAATAGAAGGAATGGGGGTTTCTGACGAAGGCGGAAACGGCAGGGAAAATGAGGATATCGTGCGGGCATGGGACTATTACCGGTCTGGCGATTATGCGCAGGCATTGGAACTTTTTCACAGGGTTCTTTCTTATTCTGAAACGGTGTTAGAGGCAAAACTGGGCAAGGCGTGTTGTTTTGTGATGCAAAATGACTCCACAAAGGCTGTTCCCCTATTAAATGAGCTAAAGGAAAAGAATTATGCGTTAGAAAAACTTGCAGACGCTTTTTTCAGAACAGGACAATTTGACGAAGCACTTGAATTGTGCGACACGATGTTATTTTTTGATCCTTCTAACAGGGAAGTCTTATGTTTGAAATTGAACATACTCGTGCAAACCTGGCAATTTAGGGAAGCGAGGATGATACTTGCCCATATGCCAAAGGAAAACGACACATTGAAGACGTTGCAACTTCGCGCGGACCTTGAGTTTTGGCTGGGGAATTATGGGAGCGCTATTGTCCTCTATCAGGATTTGATCAGTAGATGGCCGGAAAATGGCGATATCTGGTTTGGGTATTTTAAAGCACTTTCATCAGCGCAGGAATGGTCGCTGCTGTCAAAGGCGATAAAAGAAGGAATAGACAAAATAGAAATGTCCGATGACAGGCGGGATTTCCTGGTGGAGATGTATTTGTCTTTGGAGGAGACAGAGAAAGCGCTATGTTTATGGAGAGGTATGGAGGTTGCTTCGGAACGATGGAGGAAGACTCTTTTCGCCATAGTGAACACATTAACTGCCAATAAGAAACGGGAAGCGGCTGTTCAGGTTCTGAAGCAGGCATTGGAAATGGACGGTGCGAATAGCCTTATCGCCGGGGAGTTGTCTCTTCAATACGCTTCCATGGATATGCCGGAGAACGGTATGGAAATTTTGCGTCAATTTGAAAACACGCCGGAGACCAGTAGCGCACTGAATATTGCAAAGGCAGGGCTTTTCTCTATTGTAAAAAATTATGAAACAGCATTGTCAATGTTACAAGCTTTTGAACAAAATACCGGCAATGATTACAAGGCGCAGCTTATTGAACTGGAATGTTATTATGGCCTGGAAGATTACGAGGCACTTATCAAAAAATCCGCTTCATTATTGCAAAAATGGGGCGCGGATGAATCTTTTCCTAAATCAAGGGTGTCGGCATTGCGGATACTTTCGCAAATCAAAGTGGGCTTGCATAGGGAAGCGGAAAGAGAGATTGGGGTGCTTTTAGAAACGCAGAAAGAAAAATATACAGCCGCAATGCTTTCCGTTTTGCTCTATGCATACAAAGGTGTTGAATTGCTAGCAGCGCTGGAGAATGCCGATTATGGTTCGGCGGTTTTTTCAATATCGTTGTTCGCTTCAAGCGGACAAATGGAAGAACATTACCAATCCATTCAGGCGCTTGGAGCATCACTGGCAGAATCTTCTTCTTGGTTTGATACGATGCCGCAGCAATTTTTTGAGGATGAATTATTCTTTGATGCATCAAAGGTGACTGCCCTCCGCATGCTTCATGCCTGGAAAATTGCGGATGAACTGTCCGGGCATAATAATGCAGACATAACGGAGCAGTTGGCAATGGCTGAATATAGAGCAGGGAATTTTCAGGAGGCGCTGGAGGTTTATGAACAACTCTATTGTATGCGTGAAGATGCATCATATAAACTGGGCATGATGGAATGTTTCATGGCAATGAACAATAAAAAGAAGGCGAAGGAAGTATGTGATGAAATACAATTATCGAATCTGCCTCGCCAGGAAATGCCCCGTTATTTGGAAAATGTGGTGAAATGTGGCATTGAAAGAGAGGCGTTTTACAGGATAATCATGGAATTGCCGGAGGATTTGACAAAAAACACGCGTGTCATAACAGCGATAGCAATGGCAAATATTCATTACGGCGACTACTTTCTTGCAAATAATATAGTAACGGAATATCTCTTAAATAATCAGATCTCTCTCTCCCTCTTTCAGTTAATCATGGATAAGGCGGGAGATTTTGACAAAGGGCGGGAGGGGAAACACTATCAGTTTGCAAAAAACTGGCTGAACGATGCCGTGGAATTATATCCTGAAAATACCGGCATTCAGTATCAGTATGCAAGGTTCCTGGCTTTGCACGAAGAGTATGAAATGGCAAAGAAACAATTTTTGGCAATGTGGGAATCAAATTCCAGAGATACCCGCGCTATGATATGGATGGGGAAACTGAACAGGCAGATGCATGAATTTGAGGAATCGCAGAAATGGTATGATCTCTATTTAAAAACAAGGCCGTCAGACGCCATTGCCCGCCGGGAAAGAGAATTCATTAATCATTGTGCGCTGCGCAAAAAACAATCCGACATGGTGTTTGCGATGGTTAGCCAGCGTATGCCGGGGGATTACAGCGGTTGTTGGGAGTGGGAGGCAAAGAGGTCTGAGATAAACGAAACACAAGAGTCAATGTTTCTGCAGGATGCATTTACTATGAATTACAGGGGAAAGAGTCATTTCTTTCCCTATTTGGAACCGGTTGCCTTTTATGGTGAATCCGGCGGTGGAAGGGAAGGCCTTCGCCATGAAATGCCTGAACAGGATGCTGGCGCAATGGGCTATTCCTTTGATCAAACAACGGGGAAGTGGAAACAGGGGACATCGATTGTTTTTCAGGGGTTTAACAGTGCAAAAGGCGGCAGCGGAAATGGAGATTTTTTGTTCCCGTTGTCAGGAAGGGTGAACAGGTATCTTGCGATGGATTTGCCGGCGTCAATGGACCATGCGCTTAGTGTTGAAGACAAAGTAATGTATTTTAGAAAATTTGGCAGAGCGACAACGGATCGTTTAATGGCGACGTCACATAAAGATTTTAAAGAGAGTCTGCAGAATTATGTCATGGGGAAAATAGTGCCGTATCAGGGAGAAGATAAAAAAGGGGAGAGATTTGAGATTATCCGAGATGGCGGAATAAATGATATTTTTGACGTATCATTGCGGTGTGATAAAGAAGGGATGCGGAAAGGTTTTTATGCGCTGCCCCCCGGTGAACTGAAGAATATTTCAACAGTGGGGTGCATTCCAGATTTTTTGTATATCTTCACACATTTTGTTTTTTTACAAAGAATTGTAATACTTTAGTCCTATGAAAAAAACCGCTCGTTCCCAAGCTCCGGCTTGGGAACGGGATTGTTTGAGAAGCTCCAGCTTCGAATGGAAAAGGGAATGAACCCATGATGTCAGCTTGGAGGCTTTTCAGTATGTTACCCAAGATATTTAGAAACATCTTTTGAATCGAATAATACACGAAGCTTCGCTTGCCGGCTAAATGGAAGCTAGAGCTTCCAACGCAATTACGTTCCCAAGCCGGAGCTTGGGAACGAGCATTTTTGTTTTCCAAAAATCTAAACTGTTACAAAAAATCAGGAATGCTCCCTCAACAGTGTTAGGGAGAATCTTCCTGAGCAGTTTGCCAGGTGAAGGATAGTAGTTTAAAAGGTATTTCTTTGAAATGTTAGATTAGGAATTTTGAATTTTAAATTAAAAATGATCGTTCCTAAGCCCCGGCTTGGGGAACAAGTTCGAGCTATTTTCCATGCTGAAGCATGGGAGTTAATGCGTGGTCAGATTTTTCAAAAGACTAAAGTGTTAAAAAAATTAAATATTTGTGCCCGTAAGATTTTCTTGGCAGGCATGGTTATACGATAATGGGAAATTGTAAAGACAAAAAATATCCGTGCGACGACTGCTTTAGTTGTCAGTTTTGCAGCGATGAACGCTGTTCCATGTGCTTGTGCAACAAGAAAAAACCAAGACAGCTTAGCGTGGAAGAACAAATAGCCCTTTACGATGAGCTAAATAAAAAGTAAATGTAGGGCCACTTCCCATATTTTCCAACTTGATTTGATTTGAAAATATGGGAAGTGTCCCCAATTACCCATTACCTTCGAGAGTTCAGGCTTGCAAACCGGAACCCGCCGGGAGTCGTGTAATGTTTACGCTGAATAGTTACAAAAAATACAAAGAAACTATTGAGAAGGTGCTAAACACGGGTTATTTTTGTTGTGCCAGTAAATCTGCTTTTTTCATCATTTCGCACATGGTTCTTTCCAGCAATAGACGGTATGCTTCCATTTCTTCATCGTTAAGTTGTGGGGGGATAAACAAGGGTTTGCCATAGAGTATTAACACACGGGAAAACGGCTTTGGTATGCGAAATTCGTCCCAACTTGGAAGTTTCCAGTAATTTGACATTCCGACTGTAACAGGGAGAATGGGTACGCCTGTTTTTTTGCCAAGGTATATACACCCTGATTGCACCACGCATCGCGGCCCTCTGGGCCCGTCAGGTGTAATTGCAATTGAATACCCTGCCTTTGTTTTATCCATTAGCGCCTTTACTGCCCTGGCGCCTCCCCTGGTGGTAGAGCCTCTGACAACGCCGAAGCCAAGCCGTTTAATTACCCCTGCAATGTATTCACCATCAGAATGCTGGCTGACAAGTACTTGTATATTTGCATTGCGGCCAATATAGGCAAGGCAAAGCAGCGTACAGTGCCATATAGCATAAATATTTAATGACTTTTTTACCTTTTCCAGACTTCCCCCTGGTTCGTGTTCTATTCGCAGGGTAAACAGCAATATCCTGACTAAAAAACAGCCAAGTATCCCTGTAATGTAGAACTTTAGATTTTTCATTTTGGTACTCTGTTTTTTAATACGTTATTCTTTGTTCATGGCTGCATATAAGGCGCATTTGTTACAACTGATCGTATCGTTTTCACAAAAGTCCTTAAATAGCTGATAAAGCCCTTGCTGTCTTCTTGCGGAATGTATCACTTTATTTGAAACCATTGATGTTCCAAATATACGAGTACCCATAAATTTTGTAACGCTGGTGGAAGGATGAGGTGTGTAGTTTCTGTAAATGTAGTGCAATCTTTCTTCTAATGCCTTGTCGTTATGCTTTCTTGCGTATACGAGCATGACCGGGATGATCACATTAACAAAAATGTTTGATGTCCTTTCTTTTCCAAGGAGTTTTTGCGGTTTGTTCAGCTTCTTGCCACCGGGGGTGTAACGATACGACCAATATGCGTCATGGGTTTCCAGAAAGGGAGAGAGGAATTCATTGACGAATGATTTAAATCCCCGCGTGTTTTTTTTCGTATCATCTCTTTTTTGGAAGATACGCAATATATACCGGAAGAGGCCATTGTCAAGGTGTTCTGATAGGATGTTGGCAATGGCAACAATTCTCCTGTCGGGAAAATTTGCAGGCCTGATCCCTGTATACGACCAGCTTTCCCTGGTCAGGGGCGTCTGATGTATCTTTGGTTTTATGCCCTGCCATGTTGAGAAAATACGGTCAAAATACTGTATGGTTTCATCATCAAATCTTTTTGTCTCCTCCTCATTCAGGGGTAATAATCCTGCCATACCCAGCAACAGGGACTGGGCTATGATTTTTTTCTCCTGAGCAGGAGTATATTCCGGCACAAAAGATTGAATCGTTTCTGCGGTAACGAGTGAGGCCAGCATCAGAAAAGGTTTTTTATTGTTTTTGTATCCCAGCGATTCCATTATTGCTTCATAAAGAACCCGTTCGAAAGGTTTGTTTTCAATCCATTTTTCATATTTTTTTGCCTTTTGAAGGATGCGTTCATCTCCTGCGTAATCAAGAAAACCCCCGATCCATTGTTGTGTTATTTTTTGTTTTCGCATCTCCAGATTGCAATATCCCGGGATAACCTGTTTGTTGCCGATGTAAGAGCCAACATCAATGGTTTCGATTATCTCATCAAGTTCTGCCTCCAGATAGAGTGATAATGTTATTTGTGGGATTACTTTTCCGGAGAAGTTTTTGACGCATCTCCCCTTCAGATCATTCCACATAACCACGTGCAGGCATACGGCATCGTAGGTTTTTTGGTTTTCATGTTTGTGATGTATCCAGTCGGAGGCAAATACATGGATTTCGACACTGCCTCTTATTAACCCCTTTCCCTCCAGAAAAAACTCCGCGTGCTTGAAATCAGGCCCTTCTTCATTGTTCCACCATCCCGGAGAAAGGATTTCCAGGCGGAGGCCATCGTCCGTGCGCAAATTTTTCTTTTCAATGTGCTGTCCGAACCAGATACACCGGACAAGTTCTTCCTTTATTAATTTTTCTGTGCCTTCCAGTATGAAAGAGATGTTTTCATGACGTGCGGCAGCGCTGCACATGGCAACTATATTACGGTAAGCCGTCGAAAAATTTTCTGTGGAAAACGATTCAATATCCAACATTGTTATTGATAACCCAACCTTTTTAACTTATGTGTATCTTTTCGCCATTTCTCCATGACCTTAACGTGCAGTTCAAGAAATACTTCCCTTCCCAGTTGATCCTCGATATCTTTTCGTGCAATGACGCCCACGTGCTTGATTGCCTTGCCCTCTTCGCCGATAATAATTCCCTTCTGCGATTTCCGTTCAACATAAATAATCGCCTTGATATAGTCCCTGCCTTTTTCCCTCTCCTTGAATTCTTCAATTTCCACCGTTGAAGAATAAGGAATTTCTTCTCCATAAAACTCAAAGACCTTTTCCCTGATAATTTCGGCGGCAAGGAATCTCTCATTGTAATCGGTAATAGAATCCTCCGGATACAGCGGCTCGCCTTCTGGCAAATACTGCACAATAAGAGAAAGCAGGCGTTCAAGATTAGTTCCTTCCTTTGCGGAAATGGGAATAATTTCGGAAAACTTCATTAACGTATTATATGAAGCGATAATGGGAAGGAGTTTATCCTTTTCTACCATATCCACTTTATTGATTACCAGCAGTATCGGCTTGTTAAAGGTGGCGAGTTTCTTCACTACATCTCTGTGTATTTTTGCAGGTTGTTTAAAAGGTTCCACCATCATAAGGAGTATATCCGCTTCTTTAATAACACTGTAAGCGGTTTTCACCATGTATTTTTGTAGTTCGTATGTTGGTTCTATAATGCCCGGCGTATCAAAAAAGATAATCTGGTAATCTTCCTTCGTTAATATACCCATAATTTTTTTTCTTGTCGTTTGGGGTTTATGAGTAACGATGGATAATTTACACCCCATATAATTGTTAATGAGGGTGGATTTGCCTACATTTGGCTCCCCTATTACCGCAACATATCCTGATCTGAAATCTTTTTTGTTTTGCATAAATAGCAATCTTCTCTTTTTTCTAAATGTTTATAATAAGATGTTTCGGAAAATAGTACCAACGCAGGACAATGCGTCTCTGTCTGCAATTAACCGGAGAGATCTGTCAGATATTTCAGGGATGCGATTGCCGCCTTAATTAAATGAGTTTCCCCTGTTTTAAGACATTGTTCCGTTATCTTCTCCATGCCTCTTTTATTTACCACCCCGGTAATACATCCCCCTTTCAACCCCATGGATGCGGTCAGGGTTAATACCGTGGACGCCTCCATTTCGTAATTGAGTACATTAAGGGACTGCAATTCCTTTGTTATTCCCTGAAATTTTCTTAAGGTATATTTTCTAAACGAATCGCTTCTTTCTTCGCCCTGATAAAAAGTATCCGATGATGCGGTGATACCGACATGATATTTTATCCGGGAATATTTTGCGCCTTCTATCAGGGAATAAATAATTTCATGGTTGGCAACTGCGGGGTATTCAATGGGGGCATAATGCGTCGATGCGCCATCAAGCCTAACCGCTCCGGTAGTGATAATAACGTCTCCAATATCGATATATTCCTGTATTGCACCTGATGTCCCCACTCTGATAAAAGTTTGTATCCCCAATTGTGCCAACTCGTCTACGGCGATTGATGCGGAGGGACCCCCGATTCCCGTTGAGGTAATGAGGATTTTTTGTCCACTCACCTCAGTAAGATATGAGCAATACTCGCGTTTCCAGGCGAGTCTCTCGTTGCCGGTTCCGTATGTCTTCGAAATGCTCTCTGCAATAATTTGGGATCGAAAGGGGTCGCCTGGCAATAAAGCGATCTTCGCCCCTTGTATGTTTTTGCTATTCAGGTCTAAGTGGTATACATTATCCATGGTACTTGTTTATATGCTATTAGCCTTTATACAAGCGGAATTATTTAAACGTGGGAGAGGAAAATAGCTGAAAATGCCCGATTTAACTTGTTGAGATGTTTGTACAATTTTGCCGGGATTGATCATTTTACCAGTGGCATGGTTGCATTATAGAAACCCTATTTCTGATTTGCAAGCTTATTTGTTTCGTGTAGTAATGGCCGGACTTCTCACTTCAAGATGACAATAATCCGGCATCAGACAATATCCATGAACTACCAGTCCTTGTTGTTGATGAACGTCTTTTCATTTTCCTTGACAACATTTACCATAGTAAATATAATTTTTTTCAATAATTTCTTTCTACGTCTTTATAACACGAGGCCAACGGCCTCGTTAATTTTTTGGATGATGAATGATGCGGATACTTAAAACATGGGAATGCGATGCAAGCCTGGAGATTGAAAAAATCAAACAAGGCTTAGACCCTTTAAACAGTTCTTCAGACATCAGAACAACCGTACTCAAAATCATTCAGGATGTAAAAAAAAATGGCGACAAGGCCATTGCCGCATATGGCAAACGTTTTGACAAGGCACCTCTTTCGCCGGAACAATTCAGGGTAAAAGAAGAGGAAATTGAAGACGCTTATAAATATGTAACCGGTAAATTTATAAAGGCAATACGCCTTGCAATAAAAAATATTCAAACATATCAGAACCATATTCGCATTCAAAACGTAAAACCGCTAAGGTCTAAAGGGGTGATTCTTGACACAATCTATACCCCAATAGACAGCGCAGGGATATATGTCCCCGGGGGGGCGGCTTCGTACCCCTCTACCGTATTGATGAACGCTATTCCCGCCCAGGTTGCCGGAGTGGAGAAAATAGTCATGGTCTCTCCCCCAAAGGAAGACGGAAACATTCCTCCGGAGAGATTGGTGGCGGCAAAAGAGGCAGGCGTTAGTGAGATATACAAAATCGGCGGTGTTCAGGCAATTGCTGCGCTCGCTTTTGGAACGAAAACCATTCCAAGTGTGGACAAAATCGTAGGCCCTGGAAATGTGTTTGTGACGCTTGCCAAAAAAGAAATTTTCGGATATGCGGGAATAGACATGCTTGCCGGCCCGAGCGAGGTGTTAATTATTGCCGATAACCATGCAAACCCATCATATATCGCTTCTGATTTGCTTTCTCAGGCGGAACATACTCCGGGTATTTCTCTTTTAGTCACTTCTTCAAAATTGTTGGCAAAGCAAGTTTTAGCAGAAATAACCCTGCAGATAAAAACACTCAGCCGTTCCGCCGGCACAAATGAATGCCTCAGCAAATATGGAGTAATTTTTATCACAAAAAATATGAACGAATGCATAGCGCTCTCCAATGCCATTGCTCCAGAGCATTTGCAGATTATGACGCAGAATCCAAAAGCCGTGTTATCAGGCATTAAACACGCCGGCGCGGTATTTGTGGGAGATTACACCCCTGTGGCTCTGGGAGATTATATCGCCGGACCATCCCATGTGCTCCCTACCGGAGGCACTGCGCGTTTTTCATCCGGTTTATCGGTAAATGATTTCATTAAGAGGACAAGTGTTATCACCTATTCACAATCAGCGCTGAGGAGCGTACAGCAGGATGTGTCTGAAATTTCAGCATCTGAGGGACTTGATGCGCATGCAAAATCGGTTAAAATCAGATTGGATTCAGGCAGGAAAAAGCCGTCCGTGCGTTGAAAGTAACGTAGTTCTTGGCTCACTATCACTACTGTTTTATTCATTGGAGCATTCTCTTGAGTTATTTTAAAGAACATATTGAAAAAATGACCGGTTATATACCGGGTGAACAACCAAGGGATGGTGTTTACACAAAGCTAAATACAAATGAAAATCCCTATCCTCCGTCACAGCATGTTTTGGAAGCAATACGTAATTCATTAAACGAAACGCTTCGTTTGTATCCTGACCCGGTCGCAATGGCGGCGCGATTAAAAATTGCGGAAGTACTTAAAACAAAACCGGAACGTGTCATGGCCGGGAATGGGTCGGACGATCTTCTTTCTATAATAGTTCGCAGTTTTGCAGGGCATGGTGATAAGATAGTCTTTCCCTACCCTTCCTACATGCTCTATAAAACCCTTTCTGAATTACAAAACGGCGCCGCATGTATTATTGATTTTACGGAAGATTATACCCTCCCTGAAGATTTCATCGTAAAAGGGGCAAAAGTTTCTTTTATCGCAAACCCCAATTCGCCTTCGGGCACAATGATTTCTCCCCGGGAAATATCAAGACTGGCGTCTGAAATTGATGGAGTGCTTGTTATTGATGAAGCATATGCGGATTTCTCCGACGAGAACTGCTTGCCATTGGTAGAAAGGCATGATAATGTACTCCTTTTGCGTACACTCTCAAAATCGTATTCACTTGCAGGCATTCGGTTTGGTTTTTGCGTAGCGCAAGAATCTCTTATACAAGGGATGATGAAGGTAAAAGATTCATATAATGTTGACCGGTTAGGCATAGTAGCCGCAGTGGCAGCTATGGAAGATCAAAAGACCATGATGGAGCATGTCGAGAAAATCATAAAAACAAGAGAGTACCTTACAAAGGCATTGCAGGGAATGGGTTTTTTCATTTATCCATCTCATGCCAATTTTGTTTTAGCCAGATGTATGAAGGGGGTTTCTGCACAGAATTTATATAATGAATTAAAAAAACGGAAGATTTTGGTAAGATACTTTAACATAAGACGGCTTGATGATTGCCTGCGCATTACGATAGGAACGCAGGAAGAAATTGACCTCTTAATAAAAAATCTAAAAGACCTGCTAATTGCCGGAGCAGGAAACATACATTAAATTGTTACAATAATTGTAACTATGTAGCTACAGAGGTGATGTTTTCTAAAAAACTTTGCGGCTCTGTGGCTGAAATGCAGAGCGAAGTGCCACTTCGCTCGTAACTAAGCAATCGCTTAGTTTTACAATGCTGAAAAGTTACCAATAATTAATATTTTTCCCCGGAAATACGGTAAGCTTTTTCTTAGAGAAACGAAAATGAAAAACCCCTGGAACAAAATAAAGGAAATAGAAAAAAAAGACCCGCGCTATTCCCCGATGGCTTATCAATTTGTATTCGAGGCACTGGAATTTACCACAAACATGCTAGGCAAAACTCAATATAAGGCCGCTGATTCAGGCCGTCATGTGACGGGAAAAGAACTTTTGGAGGGGATTAAACGTTATGCTTTGAAGCAATTTGGTTTTATGGCCTTAACTGTATTTGAACAATGGGGTATAAAGGAGGATATTGATTTTGGGAATATCGTCTTCAATCTTGTTGAAAGCGGTTTGATGGGGAAAACAGAAACGGATTCGAAAGATGATTTTAAAAATATTTATAACTTTAAAAAGGTCTTTGATGAAGAGTACGAATTTAAAGGCAACTATGATATCCGGATGTCATTAAGTGCGCTTGGTATCAAAAAAAGTTAAATATCTCATCCCAATATATACTTGGTATTTTATTCAGCGTCTTTTACGCAACGAAAACCTACGTTGTTATCCCGTCCTTCGGGATAACTGCAACTACGATAAGCGCTCCTGAGAATATAATGATGATTCAACCATGAGCCTCCTCTCACTACACGGTATTTTCCTTCTTCATACCAATCCTCGCACCATTCCCAAACATTCCCCGACATATCATAGCACCCATAAGGACTTGCGCCTTCCTTTCTGTCTCCTACCGCCGCCGGGGCGCCGGTATTAGGGTCGAGATTAAATACGGCCAGCGTATGGTCAGGCTGCATGTTTCCCCACGGGTATTCCCTTCCGTCAATCCCCCGGGCAGCCTTGCCCCACTCTTTTTCTTTAGGGAGTCGTTTTCCCGCCCATTTCGCATATGCAACCGCATCACTCCAGCTTACCCCTACCACTGGTTGCAGTGGTTTGTTAAATCGTTCATTATTCCAGAAAGAAGGGTGTTTCGCGCCAGCTTCATCAATAAACTTCTTATATTGGGAATTCGTTATGGGAAACTTATCAATATAAAATGCATCGACATACACAACCTTCCTGTCCTCTCCCATAACAAAATTACCGGCAGACACATACACCATTTCAGAGCCATCTTTTTCGTTAATAATACTTTGCTGTGTCATATGCATATATTTTCTGTAAAAATAGTTAAAATGGAGATTTTTCAAAAACTACATTGTTGCTTAAAATTTCAATTCTTGTAACACTTTAGCTTTTTGAAAAATTCCGGGAAAAAAGAATAACCCCGAAGGGGTAATATGATTATAGAATGTTCGGTGTTTCATGAAAGATAAAATTATATCACCCCTTCGGGGTTAATTATGGGTTTTTTGTATAATTTCTATAATCATTTCATCCCTTCGGGATTATTGGAATTTTTCAAAGAACTAAAGTGTTACCAATTCTTACCATTACGAGATTCTCCATTTGCGATAATGCGCGGTGGCATTTTCACTACATCTCCTTCCCGCACATTATGTATTTCAAACCAATTAGATTTCATTTCCAGGGCGTAGCGAACCTTTTCGCGTGAGTCATGAAGATCGAGGCTCCTGGGTTTCATTGTTTCTATCTGGGTAATCCGTCCATTCTCATCTATAAATGCAACAGAAAGAGGCACATAGGTATTCTTCATCCAGAATGAAAGCCTCTTTTCATCCGGAAAGACAAAGAGCATGCCTTTATTATCTTCTAAGGTATTACGATACATTAGCCCTGCCATGTGTTCTTCAGGGGTAATTGCCAACTCTACCTCTATGTCTGTTCCGGATACCGTTATTTGCTCTGTTTTCTTTTCATGGTTCCCGTAGCAATCATTTTTTATGCAATGGTATACTATAATGCAAAGGGAAAGTACAGCAGGAAAAAAATATTTTAATGTCCTGTTCATACGCATATCTTTTTCTAAACCTGTAATGAAGAAGCAAAAAAACGTCAATACACGGAGATGGATGTAATACATTTGTTTAATTAGAAAATTACTAAAATCAACAATTTCACTATGTATGAATATTTTACGCACCTCACCTGCAAAGTCAATCCATTTCTCTGCTTGATTTATTAGGGGGGAAGGGATATAGTTCTCATCAAATGATGCTTATATCCTATTTTAACCAAAAACAGTAGAATAGTGTCTTCTTCCCATTAATTATGAAACTGTATCCATTTGTCGAAAACATATTCAAAATTATCTGTAAATACCAGCTTATTCAACCAGATGATTCAGTCATTGTCGGTGTTTCCGGCGGGCCTGATTCTGTCGCTCTACTGAAAACCCTTCATTTTCTTAATGCTGCAAAAAACCTGCGTTTGCGATTATATGTGGCGCACCTTAATCATCAGCTTCGTGGTGATTTTTCAGAAGAAGATGAACAATTCGTCCAGGATTTAGCAAACAAACTCTCACTGCCATTTATTTCAAAAAGGGTAAATATCGGAAAGATCGCTTCAGAAACCAAACTTTCGCTGGAAGAAATGGCACGCAAAGAGAGATATACATTTTATTCCGAGGCATCGCAAAACTACAATGTTTCTCATGTAGCAACCGGACACAATGCCGATGACAATGCAGAAACCATTCTCCACAGAATAATCAGGGGAACCGGCGCTCCCGGTCTTGGAGGAATACCCATTAAACGTCTGTTATCTCCGGGTACGCCGCAGTTGATCATTCGGCCTCTGTTATTTGCATGGAAAAAAGAGATTCTCGAATATCTCAATAAAGATAAGACGAAATACCGGGTCGACGCATCTAATTATGAAAAGGAATACACGAGGAACAGGATACGTCATGAACTCATTCCTTTATTGGAACATAAATACAATCCTAATATAAAAAACGCCCTGTCCCGATTATCGCAGATACTTACGATAAACAATGAATACCTCCTTGCAGCATGCGAATCAGTATTTGAAAACGCCATTGTGAAAGAACCAGACAATGCATATGTTCTTAACGCCGGGTTTCTCCTGAAACAACCAAAAATTCTGCAATTCCTGCTGCTGCAGAAATTGTTGCACGTAATGCATATCCCTCTGAAAGCCATACATTATGGACATTATTCCATGATACTCGAAGGTCTGGCGCAAAAAGGGAATGCCAGGAAATTCCAATTACCGGGTAAAATTACCTTACGGTATGAGCGGGGAAGGCTTTTTTTAGAAAAGGGGTTTTCCCGGGAAACATTTACAGAATTACCGGAGATTCCCTTGAAAATACCCGGGACAACCCAAATTGTGGGTCTTGGCAGTTTAACCGCAGAGCTTCCGGAGAGTAAGGATGTGTCGCTCGAAAAATTTATATTAACGAAAACAAGATATGAAGAGATACTGGATTTCGAAAGCGTTAAAGAACCACTTCTCTTAAGAAAGAGAAATAGCGGAGATACCATTTCTCCATTGGGAACTCGGGGCAGTAAGAAAGTGAAAAAACTATTTATCGATAAAAAAATACCCCAGGGAAAACGCAGCCTCATACCTATAATTGCTATGAATAATAAACCGGTATGGATCGTCGGAATATGTCTGGATAACAGCGTTAAGGTTACTGGCAATACAAAAAAAATACTCAAATTAACCTTTCAACCATCCGGAAGCTAAAGTGTTGCGAATTTTGAATTTGTAGTGCTAATCGAAGGCTGGTTTGAAAGTATAAAACGTGTGGTTCAGGCTTCGTAGTGAGCTTAGCCGAAGGGTTACAAAAAACCATTATTATATTATTTGACCATACTATTCACTTACAATCTTCCCGAAGCCGGCATCTCCCTTATATTTTATAAAATCAGGGCTGTTGCGGGCGGCATTCTTATGCAGGGGATTTAATTGCACCGCTTTCTCTAATGAATCAAGGGCTTCTTCTTTTCTTGATAGCAATGAAAGTGCGCAGGCCTTATTAAATAATACTGCGTCAAAATCGGGGTTGATACGTAGTGCGTTGTTATACATTTTTACAGCATCTTCGTGATTGCCAATGTTATCCAGCAAAAGTCCCTTATTGTTCATTGCTTCAGGAAAGTCTGGTTTTAACCGGAGCGCATTGTCATAAGCATCAAGTGCCTCCTGATATTTTCCCATTTCTTCCAATACGTACCCTTTGTAATTAAATGCTTCATATGCATTGCTTTCTAATAACGCCGCTTTATCAAAGGCGGTTAACGCCTCTTCGTATTCATTTAAAAATGAATGGGAAATCCCTTTATTCATCCATACATCAAAATCATCATTTTTAATCCGTAACGCATTATTGTAAACGTTTACGGCGTCAGCATACTTGTTGAGACGGATAAGTGCAATGCCGTTGTTTTGTAACGCTTCCAGTTTGATTTTTGATAAACGGGGAACGTTCACAGCTTCTTCATCAGTAATAATTTGTCCTACCTTTGCAAATGATTCTGTCGCCTCTTCAAGCCACCCCATCCTGGCCAGGGCATTTCCCTTGTTTTTCCAAGCCTCCGCGTAATCCGGCTGCAATTCTATTGCCCGGTCAAATGCCTTTATTGCTTCAACATAGTTTCCGAGGTGAAACAATTCGCAGCCTTTATTCGTCATTGTTTCATACGAATCAGGCTGTATTATCAATGCCTTTTCATATGCAGCAACGGCTTCATCATGTCTTTTTAAACGGGACAAGGTCAACCCCATATTTGTCCATGCCCCATAAGAATCCGGTTGTATCTCAATGGTCTTCTCATATGCTTTCAGGGCATCCTCGTATCTGGACAGTGAGTCCAATGCGAGTCCTTTGCCATTCCATGCTGCATACGAACCCGGGCTCAGCTCAATTGCTTTATTAAAAGCGTCTACGGCCTCTTCATGTTTTCCCATGTCAGCGAGTGTAAAGCCTTTATTCGCCCATGCCGCATGTTCCTTAGGCCTTATTTTTATTGCGGTATCGTATGCATCAATCGCTTCGCCATACCTGCGCAACCTAACGAAACAGTTTCCCTTATTAATCCAGGCTTCATAATATACCGGATTTATTCTTATTGCCTGATCATAAGCTTCCAGCGCTATGCCCCTTTTTTCCGGAATTCTCGCCAATGCCAATCCTTTATTATTCCATGCTTCATATTCATCAGGTTTTAATTTCAGGATAGAGTCATACGTCTTTACCGATGCTTCGATATCGCCTATGTGGTCATGTACGTTTCCCTTGTTATATAAAACCATCAAAGCATCCGGTTTTATTTCTAATGCCTTGTCGAATGCCTTAATTGCCTCATAATATTTTCCTGTGTGGTCTGAAGCCCTTCCTTTCATATACCACGCTTCCCAGTAATCAGGTTTCGATTGAACTGCCATATCAGCGGCTTCTATGGCTCTTTCAAAATCACCCATATAATCAAGTACGGCTGCTTTGTTATACCATGCCTCCGGCGCATCGGGTTTCAGGGAAATGGCGCGTTCGTACTCGTGAAGCGCATCCTGATAGTTCTGTTTATGTATAAGGATATTCCCCTTATTGATACACTCTTCATAATTTTCTTCCCCAAACGCTACTGTGTTTAGCACGGCAAGCATGAAAAAAAGAAGACTTTTTATTATGAATACATTTTTTGCCATAACTACCATCTCCTCATTGCAAAAAACAGAAAGCAACTAAACCACGGATTAATTTAACCGTGTAATGAAATTTCCATATTCGCGTTTATTAGCGTGTATTCGCGGTTACTTTATTAACCGCGAATACACGCTAATAGACGCGAATGAATAACGAATATTTCACCCTGTTAAATAAATCCAGTTTAATTGTTCAATATTCGATTGCCGACTGCCGACTTTCGTATTGGACTCCATCTGAAAAATATCAAAAACAACTTAGTGCTTATGGTGCTCCTGCCCGCATACCATGTTACTTGAAGGTCAATATATCTCCATCTTCTATGATATAAGGGATATCTAATCCCCACCTTTTGGTTAGCATCCCCTGATAGATTACTGTATCACCCTCATTAAATCCCGATACATTATCTATTCTTGATTTTTTCACCTTGAGTTCTAATTTGCACAGGCCGCCCTCCTGTTGTTCAAACCCTATGCGCAAATCGTTTTCTGCCGCCAGATGCTTGTATATGATCTTCCCCATCCAGCTCAGGTATTTGCCCTCAAATTTGTCCCATTTGTCCCTTTTTTGATCTGCGGAAAAACCGCTCTCTTCGCCAAACATACTTTCCAAATCTGCAAGCGTTTCTATTATATATTCTTTTCCGGGTCCCTGACACAAAACTGTCGTATAAGGGTCAGCGGTTAGTTCCTCTTTTGTTAATGGTTTGGAAGTATCGTCTTCAATTCGGATTACATTGCCGTTTTTCAGTTTATAAGGATATACCTTTGTTACCAGCGAAGCAAGTTCTCCTGTGTACGTTACCAGACTGCCATATTTAACATCGGCAAAGTTTTTCTTATGCTCAGGGTTCAGGTCTGTTTCCACACTCGTATGTCCGTGAGTAGTATTCATTAGCCATCCGTTAATAATCGTCCATCCAATATATTTGACCCTTCCGCGCCACTTAACCTTTCTGCCCTCACATTTCCGCCACAAATTTTCCTTTTGATTATCCGACAAATCGCTTATCACCCCAAATATTTTATCAAACTCCTCAAAATTCATATCAATAAAGCCATCCGCATTTTCTGTAATTGTTATGCCATACCCTGAAGCTATCACCTTTCCTTCAACTGCCTTTTTTTCACTGTTTTCAGATACCGCTTTTACAGGTCTCTTTTTCTCTGCTTCTTCCGCAATATACGTCTGTTTTTTAAGAGGAGAGGCTTTACCCTTATGAAATAACCTGTCAAATTCTCTTTGATATTTTACCAATACAGGAGTTTTGTCCATAAAAATGACATTTTCGCAATTAAACCTGCTTGTTTTTTCATGCCAAAGATAAGACCCTGTTGCAAGCAGTTTGGAATCAAAGATGGCATAGTTATTGTTCATAATACCTTTCTGGATCAATATCTTCACGGCAAACCCGTTTTCCCCGCAATATTGTGATAGTATCCCCTTCGAGAGAAAACGTTTTCTGTCAATAACAATCCTTATCTCTACCCCTCTCTCCTTTGCCTTCGCAAGTGCATTTACTATATCGACTGAAGTGATGTTTCTCGTGGCAATATCAATAGATTCGCGGCAAGCGTCTATCTCGCTAAGGATTTTCTCTTTAATTTCATCAGGAGTAAAATAGACTTCAGATGAAAATGCCTTCACCTGAATACACATAAGGATTACAATCCCTGTAATAATAACCGCATGAATCTTTTTCATACCCACACCCTTTCTTAATTTTTTATTAAGGAACAAATGCACATTGTTTATTGTTGAATTCAGCGTATCCGGTAGTTTTAAAATAAAACACCCGAAAGGATTGATTATTCAGATTTCCCCGGAAAGAACGAGGCGACCTGTGCTTACATAAAAAAGCCATACGCGCTGCTTTAAAAATTGATGGTAACAATAGTAGCGAGATGATGTTTGTAAATAATTGAGAATAATATCGGCGCATGTTATCGGAATGGAAAATTATGACTGTTTAGATAATATCAGCGAAAACAGAATAATGCAAGAAATTAGGAAGGCTGTCCGCATCTTTTTGCCCTGCAAGGTATTTTGAATTATATTGACAAAAAACACTGCCTAAAATAGAATTGAAGCTCAGTATTTTATACGTTAGTCATTTAAAAAAAGGGAGCATATAAATGTTGAACAAAGCACGAAGCAACTGTATACGCATACTATGCATTCTGGGGATATTTGCAGGCATAAATTTATGTTTGCCCCAAAAATCAATCATCTTCGCTTCAAATAAGACAAATAGCGACACTTCGGTAGTTGAAGCCGCACAAAGCTTTGAGAAGATTTTCGCACAAGTGGTGGAACAGGTAAAGCCTGCAGTTGTGTCAATAACTTCAGTAAAAAGCTTTAAACACAAAAGAGAACGTCAGCGTGAAATGCCGAGAGACCGTAACCATCCCCAACCTCAACCGAGACAGGAAC
Organism: uncultured Candidatus Kuenenia sp.; assembly: GCF_900696675.1. NCBI lineage: Bacteria > Pseudomonadati > Planctomycetota > Candidatus Brocadiia > Candidatus Brocadiales > Candidatus Brocadiaceae > Candidatus Kuenenia > uncultured Candidatus Kuenenia sp. The sequence continues at coordinate 26,330 of NZ_CAADGZ010000005.1, forward strand.
AGGAGCAATTTCGCGATTTTTGGGATTTTTTTGGAGATGACTTTTTTGACAAGTACTTAAAACCCCGGTATCCTGAAGAAGATTTCAAGGTTCAGGGACTAGGTTCCGGTGTAATTGTTGACAGCGAAAACGGGTATATCGTCACCAATAACCATGTTGTTGAAAATGCTGACGAACTAACGGTTGCCCTCGGAGATAGGCGTGAATTTAAAGGCACAATCGTTGGCACCGATCCGCAAACGGATATAGCAATTGTAAAGATCGAAGGAAAGGATTTGCCTTTTGCAAAGCTAGGGAATTCGGATTCCATTAAAGTAGGGCAGTGGGCTATTGCAATAGGAAATCCCTTTGGTTTATCACAGACCGTTTCCGTGGGCGTTATTAGCGCCATGGGAAGGGCTAATGTTGGTGTTGCGCAGTACGAAGATATGATCCAGACAGATGCAGCGATAAACCCCGGTAATAGCGGAGGGCCGCTGGTCAATTTAAGCGGGGAAGTGATTGGCATAAACACCGCAATTTTTACCAGAAGCGGCGGTTATCAGGGTATTGGGTTTGCCATACCCGTTAATATGGTAAAAATCGTCATGAAAGACCTCATTGAGAAAGGGAAGGTCACGCGTGGTTGGCTCGGTGTTGCGATACAGGATATCAGCCCGGATCTGGCAAAATCATTTGAGGTAGCCATCGCAGAAGGCGTTATCATCAGCGATGTGCAGGAAAATTCCCCGGCAAAAGAAGCAGGTCTTGAACGTGGTGATATTATAATCAAGTTTAACGACAAGCCAATACGGGATGTTAATCACCTGCGCAATACGGTTGCGCAAACGGAAGCAGGCAAAAAAGTGAAGATAACCGTCCTGAGAGAAGGGAATGAAAAAACACTAACAGTAAAAATAGGCGAACAACCTTCCGATTTGTTTGCTTCAGCGCCGGCCGGGACATTGCCGGAAAAAGAACTTGGTATGACGGTGCAAAATATTACAAGTGAAATTGCAAAAAATCTGGGGTTGGAAAATGAAACAGGCATTATCGTCTCCGCGGTACAGCCCGGAGGCCCTGCCGCAATGGTAGGCATAAGAGAAGGAGACATTATCAGGGAAGTTAACCGTAAAAAAATAACTACCGTGGAAGAATTTAACAGCGCCGTGCAGAAGGGTGACAAGAAAAAGGGCATTTTGTTGCTTGTGAAACGCGGCGAATACGCTCAATATATTATTGTAAAATCAGATAAAGAGTAAGAAAACTTCTCCCAGTACAAAAACAAAACAAAAATGGCAATCGTTACGATTGCCATTTTTGTTAACACTTTGGTTTTTTAGATCTCGTTCCCGGGCCAGGCGGGTTCATGTTTGCAACCGTTCGGTTGCGCGCACATAGTTTCCAGCACCATTACGTTCCCAAACAGATACTTCACTATGTTCAGCACAAGGTTTGGGAACGAGTCGCGCTCGGTAGTCTAATAGATTACGCTAGCAATAACCCGCAGAAACGTGTCCCTGAAATTTAGAATCCCTGTTGTATGGTGATATTTCCCTGAGTCTCCTCACAACGGGTGGAAGGTGTTCAATTATATATTCTACATCGTCTGTTGTCGTATATCTGCTCAGGCTCAACCGGATGGAACCGTGTACTGCGGTAAAAGGAATGCCCATTGCCCTTAATACATGCGAAGGTTCCAGTGAACCAGAAGTACAGGCGGAACCGGAAGAAGCACAAATTCCCTTCTCATTAAGCAGCAACAAAATAGCTTCGCCTTCAACATATTCAAAACTTATATTTGTAGTATTGGGTAACCTGGGAGATTTATAACCGTTTATTATCGCATCAGGGGCCTTTGCCACAATTTCACTCTCTAATCTGTCGCACAATTGTTTTACCCTTGTCTGTTCCTCCTGCATAAATTTTTTTGCCAGTTCACATGCCTTGCCAAGTCCAATAATAGAAGGCACATTCTCCGTACCTCCTCTGCGGTTTTTCTCCTGATGCCCTCCGATAATAAAGGGTGCGATGGATGTGCCTTTCCTTATGTACAAGGCACCAACCCCTTTTGGTGCATGTAATTTATGCCCTGAAAGCGTCAATAAATCAATTGCACTATCAGCGAGATTTATCGGTATTTTACCTACTGCCTGCACCGCGTCGGTATGCAAAAAAGACCCCTTTTGTTTTACAATGCCGGCAACTTCCTCAATAGGGAAAATGACGCCGGTTTCATTGTTTGCATGCATAATAGACACAATTGCCGTATCTTCTCTCACCGCTTCAGACAATTCATCCACATTGAGCATTCCATTTCTATCTACCCCCAATTCTGTGACATGATACCCATGTTGGGTGAGATATGTACACAAGTTATAAACCGCAGGGTGCTCGACCCGTGACGTCACAATATGCTTTTTACCCGGATTCGCCCGGAGGATGCCCAATATCGCAGTATTATCACTCTCCGTGCCGCAACTGGTAAATAATATCTCTTCCGGCCCGGCGCCAATGAGGTCCGCAACCTGCTGCCTTGCCTTGTCTATTTTCTTTGCAACCTGACCGCCAAAAATATGCATGCTGGAAGGATTGCCGTAATATTCAGAAAAAAAAGGCAGCATTTCTTCCAAAACCTCAGGAGCAACCTTTGTAGTCGCATTGTTATCCGCATAAACAACCTTCATGATATTACCTCCTCCACAATGAGCGTATCGGTGACGAATTCTCTTAATTTAGCCTCTACCGTCGATTTTAAGGTTACTCCCGAACTCGGGCATGCGGAACAACTTCCCCGGAAAGAAACCATTACCCGGTCGCCGTCGATATCAATCAATTCAATATCACCTCCATCCGCCAGCAGGGCAGGGCGAATCTCCCTTTCTATCGTCTCCTGCACAAGCTTCATTTTTTGAATATTCGTTAATTTTTTAACGGGTTTCTGTACCTTTTTAATAATTTCTTTCTCTTTTTCCTTGTGCCAGATTTCATCGATAATAGCCTGGATTTGAGGATGACACGACTGGCAGCCTCCTCCCGCTTTGCAATAGTTTGTTACCTGGTCAATAGTCGTCAGCTTATGCTCCCTGACTTCATGAGCGATCTTATTGTCGGTTACCCCAAAGCATTTACACACAATTGTTCCCTCATCAACAGCTTTCTCCAGCTTTATCCCGCGATAATTCGCAATAGCAGCTTCCAGCGCCTCACGTCCCATAACAGAACAATGCATTTTTTGTTCAGGCAAACCGTCAAGATACTCTGCAATATCACTATCAGCGACCTTCTCTGCTTCAGCGATTGTTTTCCCTTTTATCATCTCTGTCAGGGCGCTTGCCGAGGCAATGGCGCTCCCGCAGCCGAAGGTCTTAAATTTTACATCCGATATAACGCCCCCGGCATCTATTTTCAGCATCAGTTTAAGCGCATCACCGCAGGCTAAACTGCCTACTTCTCCCACAGCATCCGGATTTTCGATATCGCCAACATTTCTCGGATGCAAAAAATGGTCTTTTACCTTTTCAGAATAGTCCCACACCTTTTATTCCTTTCTTTACAACTGATAAGAAACAGATTTTCACTGCCAATATACACTAATGCATGTATTCGAATATATTCTTTTCTCATTGTCATGTCAAGCATTGCCTGACCTTGTTACACCCAAGGTGGCATAGCAGCCAGAACCAAACAAGCAAGATGAAAAAATACGAAATTCGAAGTACGAAATACGATACAAATTCAAAAATACAAAATCCCAATAAAAAACCTGGTTTTGAACATTTGAAAATTGAAAATTAGAATTTGTTTCGCGTTTCGTATTTCACCATTAAATATTTTTCCTTTAACCTGATGCTCTGGATTACGGCCGTCGCGTTAATCCCGCTTTTCTGGCAATTCTGATACATGGAAAATCTTAACAAAATCTTAATAATTTCTTTATATGGCCTTAATATTTGTAATTTATAATCCTTGCGTTTTCATTATAGTCTGTTGCCTATCGTAACAATACAAAAAGACATAACAGAAGACGTGTTGCAGGCATGATTGTGCTATAGAGAAACCGAAAAGAGTTTGTATTTTTTTATTTTATATGTGTTGTTTTTAAAAGGAGAAATTTTAAATGATCGGCCGTAAATGGCGTAATTTTATGCTACCAAATTTCTTTGTTTTTTGTGTGTTATGCATGGGCGGTGTATCTCCGATAGTGTTTGCACAGGGAGAATCCAGTACCGATGCCAGAAGTGAGGTAGAAGAATTAAAGCAGCAATTAAAACTGATGGAAGAGGCATTTGCACGGCAACAGGAACAGATGGATGTTTTAAAAAATCGTATAGAGATAATCAGCACGGAAACCAAGGTTGTCGTGAAAGAAGAGACAAAGCAGGCAGTGCAGGACTATTTTTCCACAGATGAGGCCAAAGAAATTTTGGGAGTTGGCATGCCCGATATGATCGTTGAGTATACGCCGGACGATAAAAAATCAGCCTTAAGTATCAGAACGACCGATGGCAATTATTCCCTTAACATTGGTGCACTATTGCAAATGCAATATGAATATAAAGACAAGGACGATGATTTTGACGAGTCGGATACACAAAATATCGATATCCGCCGTGCAAGGCTTAACTTTGGCGGAAATATCTACAGCAAAGACCTGCATTATTATATTGGTATAGACGGGGATAAATTCGACGTAGGGGTAAGAGATTTTTACGTGTACTGGACGCCTTTTGATGAATTAAACACTAAAATTGGTTACTTTAAGGTGCCGTTTAACAGGCAGCGGCTAGCATCCTCTGCAACACTTTTGCTTCAGGAAAGGTCTATTGCCAGCGAGTTTTTTGACCAGGATCGTGATTACGGTGTAGATTTGTATGGAAAACCCTTTGATGGATATATGGAATATCACGCAGCGGTGTTTCAGGGGGCGGGAGAGGATCAGGCGGACTGGTTTCAGGGCAAGGAAAATTTTGACAATGAACTTATGTTTGTTCTGAACGCCCGGTATAATCCGTTTGGAAAGTATAACTATTATGATGAAACCGATTTGGCTTATTCCGATACATTAAAAGCAACCATTGGCGCATCCGTTGCCTTTAATGGTAAACGAAAAGATGTTAAAGAGGAAGATTATGACAACATTACGGGTGTAGTTGATTGCGGATTAGTATATAAAGGGATTTCCTGGAATAATGAATATTATCTTATGTCAAGAGATCCTGAATCAGGCGGGGAATCCCTGGAATCAGAAGGCTTTCATACGCAACTTGGTTACTTTGTATTACCTAAAAAACTGGAACTTGCCGGACGTTACTCCGTGATAGACCCCGATGACGATATTTCAAATGATATTCAACGAGAGTATACTTTTGGAGTCAATTATTACTTTCGCGGCCATCGCTCAAAAATTCAGGCGGACTTCGGGCATCTTGTAACAGAGGGGGAAGAAGAGGATAAAGAGGAGAATAGGGTACGGGTACAATACCAGATTATGTTCTAAAAAGGAGAAAAATAAGTCGATTTTCAATATAAATTCGAGTAATATATCGCTCATATAATTTAAGGAGGAATGATTATAATGATGAAAAAATTATTGTTATTGTTAACTATTGCAAGTTGGGGAATAATAGGTGCGGCCTATGCCGAAGAACCATTAACGGCTGAACCGGAGATTAAATCCTATGCAAAGATAGGCGGTGTCTCGGGAAATCTGAACAGCATCGGTTCTGATACCATGAATAACCTCATGACGTTTTGGGCAGAGGGTTTCAATAGGTTATACCCCAACGTGAAGGTACAGATTGAAGGCAAAGGGTCTACAACAGCGCCTCCTGCGCTGATTTCAGGGACAGCACAGATTGGCCCTATGAGCAGGGCTATGAAACCAACGGAAATCGATGCATTTGAAAAAAAGTATGGTTACAAACCAACAGAAATAAGAACAGCGCTCGATGCATTGGCGGTATATGTAAACAAGGATAATCCTATAAAAGGCCTGAGCCTGCCGCAGATAGACGCGATTTTTTCAAGTACCAGAAGAGGCGGATATAAAGAAGATATTAAGACCTGGGGACAACTTGGGCTGACGGCAGATTGGGCGTCAAAACCGATAAGTCTTTATGGGCGCAATTCCGCTTCCGGCACCTACGGTTATTTCAAGGAACATGCACTTTTTAAAGGAGATTTTAAAAATACGGTAAAAGAACAGCCTGGTTCTGCCTCTGTGGTTCAGGGGATTACTGAAGACCGTTATAGCATCGGATATAGCGGTATAGGATATCAGACATCGGGTATCAAAACCGTGCCTGTTGCGTTGAAAGAGGGAAGGCATTTTGTAGAGGCAAAATCAGAGAACGTGCTGAACGGTTCTTATCCCCTTGCACGATTTCTCTATATCTATATTAACAAAAAACCGGGGCAGCCTCTTGACCCTCTGATTCGAGAATTTGTCAGATTTATCCTGAGCAATGAGGGCCAGCAAATAGTGATAAAAGATGGATATATGCCATTGCCGTCGTCAGTTGTGGAAAAAGAACTGAAAAAAATAGAATAGCATCCATCATTGCGATTCTCAATATCTGCATTCAATCAAATTGTTTTAATAATCACCCCTTTGTATTCCTAAGAAACTGAAAATTAGGGAAGAGGGGTGGTTTTCTTTTAGACCGCACTGTTTGTTCGCATATGAAAAGCCTGAAAAGCAGAAAACTTACCGACAAAACTGCCCGCTGGATGATCACATGCAGCGGTGTAGCCACCATATTTGTAATACTTGCCCTCTTTGTCTTTATCTTCATGGAAGTCCTTCCCCTTTTAAAAGGAGCGAAGGTTGTAAAAGAAAATACATTTGCCATTCGTAAGGCGGCGGTTTGTATTGGCGCTGATGAACATCTGGAGATTGCGTATGTCGTGTATAATAATGGCAAAACAGAATTTGTCTCGCTGCGGGACGGCAGTATTATCAGGAAACACGATCTTCCCGGGATTGGTAACGCGCATATCACATCGGTTGACAAATATAAAGACCATCATGTTATGGGAATGGATGACGGGAGAATTTTAACGGTTTCCATTGGTTTTACCCAATCGTTTGAAAACGGAAAACGGATAATATCCCCGGTAATTTCTTCGCGTAAAGCGATTCATACGAATGAAGAAGGCGATTCTTTGCCTTTTGCAGTGAAACACATTGTTTCGCGGGAGGATGAAGAAACAAGTGTTACTGCGGTACATACTGACGATGGCCGGTTGTTGCTGCTTTCTTCAATAATAGAGACCTCTCTTTTTGGAGAAGGGGAAAAGAGGGATTTATGCCAGGATATTACCCGCCTCATTAAAAAATCGTTACGTAGAATTACCCCTTTTATACATAATCAGACGGAACAGCCACTGCGGGAAGGGACGATTGCCATAACTGCCCTTGCCCTTGACATTTTTATGGATAATCTTTATGTCGGCACAGATTCAGGGGAGGTAATATGTATTGACATAAGGGAGAAAGAGGAACCCGTAGTTTTGGAACGGGTAAAGGTTTCCGGCAGCGTCGTCTCCGCAATGAGGTTTTTGTTGGGCGATATTTCACTGGTGATTGGCGACTCAGAAGGCAAAGTTTCCTCCTGGATGAAGGTGAGAGATGCATTGTCTCTCTCGGGATGGTCGCTGAAAAAAATACATACGTTTCAATCCCATAACGCCCCGGTAGTGGCTATTGCCGGGTCTGTGAGAGACAAGGGTTTTGTTACTGCCGATTCAAACGGTTTGGTACTTCTCCGCCACGCCACATCAGAACAAACATTGTTAAATGTGAAAACGTCTTCTCCTGTAACCGCACTTGCCTTCTCTCAAAAGGCAAACGGCATCCTGGCAGCCGATGCATCAGGCGCATTATATTTGTGGAACATTTCTAACCCGCATCCTGAAACTACATTAAAGACACTGTTTGGCAAGGTATGGTATGAGGGATACGAAAAACCTGAATACATATGGCAATCAACCGGCGGTACGGACGATTTTGAGCCAAAGTTCAGCCTGATTCCTTTAATCTTCGGTACGATCAAAGGCACGGTGTATGCGCTGCTTATTGCCGTGCCAATCGGCATATTCGGGGCGCTCTATACTTCGCAATTTCTCCACCGGTCTTTAAAGGTAATCAAGCCTGTTATTGAATTAATGGCGGCACTTCCCAGTGTGATTCTGGGTTTTCTCGCAGGATTATGGCTTGCTCCGTTAATTGAAAAAATCTTTCCGGCTTTGGTAATTATGCCATTTTTCATTGTACTTTCCATTTCTGCCGCGATGATTATCTGGAAGGTGACTCCTCTATTCTGCAAAAGTAAATACAAACATGGCGTGGAATTGGTATTTTTGATACCATTTATCATCAGCGCAATTTTTGGATCTATTTGCCTTTCGGGGGTATTTGAATCGTTTGCTTTTGGAGGAGATTACCGGCAGTGGTTATTACATGTTTTAGGGCTGCATTATGACCAGAGAAATGCAGTTGTAGTAGGGTTTGCCATGGGATTTGCGGTGATACCGCTTGTTTTTACCATATCAGAAGATGCCATGAGCAATGTTCCCGGAAGCCTTATTTTCGCTTCTTTGGCACTTGGCGCTACACCGTGGCAAACCGCGATGAAGATTGTGCTCCCCACCGCAAGCCCGGCTATTTTTTCTGCAGTTATGATCGGTTTTGGGAGGGCAGTGGGGGAAACCATGATCGTGCTTATGGCAACGGGTAATACCCCTGTGATGGACTGGAATCTTTTCAGCGGATTCAGGGCATTGGCTGCAAATATTGCCGTGGAAATACCCGAAGCGCCGTTTGGCGGAACTCTTTACCGGGTGCTTTTTCTTGCATCACTTCTGCTTTTTGTGACAACATTTATTGTTAACACCCTTGCCGAAGTAGTCCGGCAAAAGATGAAGAAAAAATACAGTAAACTATGAAAAAGTTTTTAAAGTCAGGTGATCCATATGTGTGGTTAACCGCAAGCTCTCTGACCATATGCCTTTTGATGGTTTGCGGGCTGATTACGCTTATTATGATAAAAGGGCTTGGTATATTTTGGCCGCATACCATTGTTCATTTTCATCTCAAAGACGGGACAACGGTTTTAGGGGAGGTGGCAAAAAAAGAGCCTATTCCCTACGAAAAAGATGGTTACCGGACAAAGATCAAAATAGGCAACCGTGATATTTACGGACTTGATTTCAGATGGATTGATGATGACAAAATAGTTTTACTGGAATATCCCGCCGATGCTGTTGCCATCGAGAGGCGCGAGTGGGGAAATATGTATGGGTTTTTGCAGGGCATTATAGGAAAGAACGGCGGGATTGAAGCAATACAACCGGAAGGGGCAATGGGGTTTATAAACGAAAATAAAAAACTTTTCAAAAAAATAAGGCGGCTCGAAAAAAAGGAAATTGGCGACATTAACTATCAGATGGAAAAAAAACGAATTATCGTAAAACAATTACAGTCGCTGCCGCCGTCTGATATAGTTCAAAAAAAAATGGATGGCGTCAAAATAAAAATTGACGCCCTTGAGAAAATATATCGCGAAAAGGAGGCCTTGCTTTCAAACCTTTACCAAAAGGCAAGAGAGAAAGAATTCATCATACGTCTTGCCGGTGGAGAAGAAAAAATACTTCCTGTTTTTCAGGTAGTACGTATGTACACACCCAATTCGATGCATGTATTCGCAAAAACAGGTTTTTATCTGACAAAATTGTGGGAGTTTATTGCCGATGAACCAAGGGAGGCCAATACGGAAGGGGGGATATTCCCTGCAATATTTGGTACGGTCATGATGGTATTTATCATGAGTATTGCCGTCGTTCCCCTTGGAGTATTGACGGCAGTCTATCTGAAAGAATATGCCGGTGATAATTTTATTTCACGGATAGTACGCATCTCGGTCAACAATCTGGCAGGTGTTCCCTCAATTGTTTTCGGGGTATTCGGGCTTGGCTTTTTTATCTATTTAATAGGGGGTACTATTGACAATGTGTTTTTTAAATCTGCATTGCCGTCCCCTACGTTTGGAACGGGCGGTATTTTGTGGGCAGCGCTTACGTTGGCATTATTAACGGTGCCGGTAGTGGTCGTTTCTACGGAAGAGGGGCTGTCTTCCGTGCCCGGATCGATAAGGGAAGGTTCTTACGCCCTTGGCGCAACAAAATTTGAAACGTTATGGCGGGTTGTGCTTCCCCAGGCCGCCCCGGGCATACTTACCGGTACTATTCTGGCAATGGCTAGGGCAGCGGGAGAGGTTGCACCGCTTATGATTACGGGTGTTGTGAAACTTGCACCTTCTCTCCCCATAGACCATCATTTTCCTTTTCTTCATTTAGAAAGAAAATTTATGCATCTGGGTTTCCACATTTACGATGTAGGGTTTCAGTCGCCAAATGTCGAGGCTGCAATTCCCATGGTATATACCACAACCCTTGCATTACTATTTAGCGTGCTGGTATTAAATATTACGGCAATAATAGTGCGTAACAAGTTGAGAAAAAAATACAGGATGTCATCTGTATAAGAGATGTATGTTTCTAAAGAAGTAATTTTGAAAACAAGAGAGGTGTACCATTTCTCCCGGTAAAATGAAAAAAAAACCTAATCCGGTAGTTAATATTACAGACCTGAAATTGTATTACGGCGACAATTTAGCCCTGAATGGCATAAACCTGGATATTTCAGAAAAAATGATCACAGCGTTTATCGGGCCTTCCGGATGCGGAAAGTCAACGTTAATCCGGTGTTTAAACCGCATGAATGATCTTATAGAAGGGGTGCGGATTGAGGGTTCCATTAAGATTGCCGGAAAAGACATTTACGACCCCTCTGTCAATGTCACTGAACTCAGGAAGCGGGTTGGCATGGTATTCCAGAAACCAAACCCGTTCCCGAAAACAATTTATGAGAATGTGGTGTACGGTCCGCGTGTATTGGGAATAAAGAAAAAAAATACACTGGATGATATCTGCGAAAAGACGCTTATAAAGGCGGCGCTATGGAACGAGGTAAAGGACCGCCTCCATCTCAGCGCCCTTGAACTGTCAGGAGGACAGCAACAGAGGGTGTGTATCGCAAGGGCAATCGCCATGGAACCGGAAATTGTACTTCTCGACGAACCTTGTTCCGCGTTAGACCCGATTGCCACGGCAAAGATAGAGGACATGCTTGTCGAACTGAAAAAGGACTACACGGTGGTTATCGTAACCCACAATATGCAGCAGGCGGCAAGGGTTTCCGATTATACCGGGTTCTTTATGATGGGGGAACTTGTAGAGTATGATGATACGACTGAATTATTTACGAAACCGAAAAAACAAAGGACAGAGGATTATATAACGGGCAGGTTCGGGTAGAAACGTGAAAACAATTTTCATTGCAAAAACAGCGGTTATTTCGCAGGGTATCCTGGAACAATTACGCCATGTTATGGTGCTGGGAAAGGACGGGTTTTGCCGGTTTAAAAGAGAGGGGAGGCGGGGACGTTATGGTACGTGAAGTATATCACAAGGCTTTAAAAGCGCTGCAGGACGAAGTGCTTGATATGGGGAAAATGGTTTCGCAGGCGATACAGGATTCCATACAGGCATTGCAAACCAGAGACATAGAGGCATCGAAGGAAATTATAAAAAAAGACCTGGAGATTAACAAAAAGCGGTTTGACATTGAGGAGAAATGTATTGTACTCATTGCGACACAACAGCCTCTGGCGGTGGATTTAAGGACGTTGACCGCTATTCTGAGCATAATAACCGACCTTGAACGGATGGGTGATCATGCGGAGGGCAATGCCAAGATAAATATTATGATTGGCGAGGAACCTTTGATAAAACCATTGGTTGATATTCCACGAATGGGGGAGATAGGCATTGCCATGCTGGAAAAATCTCTCAAGGCCTTTATGGAAAGAGATGTGGAAGCGGCAAGGAGTGTATGTGATGAAGATGATAAAGTGGATGCGCTCCACGACCAGATTTACCACGAACTTTTGCTGCTGATGATGGGTAATCCAAAGATAATCAATCTGGCAACCTACCTTACATGGGTTTCTCACAATCTGGAACGTATTGCGGACAGGGTGACAAATATAGCGGAAAGGACGGTATATATGGTTACGGGTGAAATGGAAGAATTAAATGTGTCGAAATATTAGTGAAAGTCGTTGAAATATAACAATTTGGTTTTTTGAAAAAGCAGGGGGCGAAGCATTTGCCATTTTGGGTATGGATACATTTATTACAATTTACAGCAAATGCTTCGCCCCTACTTTTTCAAAGATTAAAGTGTTGCAAATTTTTTTATCCACAACTCACCAGTTCATACGCCATACTCCCCAAACCTATTTCCTGGGCGTAATTCATCTGAACGGTGTAATCTATTTTTGGCCAGGATTCCTTAAAAAAGTCCTTGCCGATGTGTTCCCTGATTAGATCGGTGGTCGCTTTTTCAATTGCAACGGGGTCCCATGAGGCGATGATGCCGATGTCTGCAATATCAGGCTCAAAGGGTTTGTCCATACAATCGCAATGATGGGTAATGTGCGTGAGGAAGTTAAAGAAAACCGCCTTCCCTTCTTTTCCCTTTAAAATAGCAAGACAGTGTTCCGCCACCTTTTTCTGGAGATTTACGGCATTTTCGTCCCATGCAATCTTTACCGCCTGAAACTGGCATACTGCCAGGCATTCTCCGCAGCCGATGCATATTTGCGGGTCAATGATTGCATATTCTTCCCCAATTTTAATCGCTCCAACCGGACACCACTTTCCGCATACCCCGCAGGTGGTGCATTTTTTCTTAAGAATCTGCGGTATGACTCCAGAATGTTGTGATAATTTTCCACCGCGTGAAGAGAGTCCCATCCCGATGTTTTTCAACGTTGCCCCCATGCCGGTTGCGAGGTGTCCTGTTACATGGGAAATAGAGACGATTGCATTGGACGCCCTTGCCACTCCCGCAACATGGGCATATTTGCACATTTTCTGGTTGATCTCTACCTGCACATCATGTTCTCCGAAAAGGCCGTCTCCGATGATGATCGGAGCGCCAACACTTTCATAACTGAAACCATGTTCGTGCGCATGTGCGATATGATCAACGGCATTTGTCCTTCTCCCCAGGTACAACGTGTTTGTTTCAATTAAAAAAGGTTTCCCGTCATGCTCTTTTACCTTGTTGACAATTGATTTAATAATTGGTGGTTTGAGGTATCCGATATTCCCTTTTTCGCCGAAACTTGTTTTTACCGCCACCATGTCATTTTTCTTAATGGCGTCCTTAAAATTGGCATAATCAAACAATTTTCCCGCTTTTTCAGCGAGGGAAGGGACCTTTTCTCCATTTTCAGTTTTTATAAAATATACTTTAGACTTCATATTTCTATCCTTCTTTGAACAAACCCACCCCTCCCAAGAGAAGGATTATCAAATTCCTCCTTTTGGGAGGGGTGGGTAAAAATGAATGCCGTTAGGTTTTTGTCTTTTAAAAACCCAACCTAATTTAAAGTTTAGGAGTTTCAAACACCCCAATAATCCCCCCTGTCGGCATGCAGTAAAACAGGGTTGATCAGCATCTATTCTTCTGCCTCGAAAGTAAGACTACAAAAAATAGCTTAAGCACATATACTACAACACGATATGGTTATAAAACCATTTTCATTGTTTCTGTGTGTTGTGCAAATGAAACATGATGACTGCTTGTATTTCTAAATTGATACTGTATTTATGTTTTATCGCTTTTCCTATACACTTCTACCCTGTTTCTGCCCTTTGCTGCTGCAGCAGAGAGTGAAAATTCGGCGGCATAGACGAATTCTTCAGGAGACTGCGCCTTAAATTCAACAAGACCCAGGCTTATGGTGATCTTGCCCATAGGCTGAACCTCTTCATAAAGGAACGGATAATCGTGGATTGTTGAGACAAATCTCTTTGCGAGGTTGGTTGCGGACGACATAATGGTATTTGTCAGCAGCAGGGCAAAAGTGCTGTTTCCGTACCGGATAAAAATATCAGACCCCCTTGTGTTTTTCTTGACAAGCCCGGAGGTTTTTTTAATGACGAGATTGCCATAGTACTCTCCCTTCCGGGCAACATAGTTGTCAAAGTGATCAATATCGAAAAGTATAAGCGCCAGCGGCAGATTATATCGTTCCGCCCTCAATGTTTCCTGCACCAGCCGTATCTGAAAATACCGGTGATTGAAAATCATGGTCAGTTCATCAATAAGCCCCGCCCTTTTCGGGTGCATGATCTCGATATCCTTCAAATGATTTATAAATGATTTTGAGCTTAATGATTCCCTCCATAAAACCCATTCTATCTGATCTACCATTTCCAACCGTTCGTTTGGAGAAAGTGTTTCTGCGGCAATGGCAAAAATGGGTATGTCTTTCAAGGCGGGATTTTCCTGAAATTCTCTGATTATTTTAAATCCTCCCTCCTGTATGCCCAAATCAATGATAATAGAATTCGGCTTTGTCGCCAATGCAAGGCTAAGTCCACTTTCAACATCAGTGGCAGTCTGCATCAGAAACCCTTCATTTTCAATGGTGCTATGAAGGGTCCCCATGGTGGTTTCATCGCTGGTAATAACAAGAATGTTTACTGGAAAATGGCTTTTCTTTGTGACAAAAGACATTTCCGAAAGTTTCTCGAGAAGAGTTGTCTTTTCCACTGGTTTTACCAGGTAGTCTGCTGCCCCCAAGGCAAAAGCCAGCTCTTTATTCTCCACAATAGAATGGATTATTACCGGAATATTTCTGGTTTCCGCATCCGCCTTAAGCTCCTGAAGTACCGCCAAACCGTCTTTTTTTGGAAGCATAATATCAAGGGTAATCGCAAATGGCCTGAGTTCCTTTGCCTTACGTAATGCTTCTTCTCCGTCATAGGCATGCGCTGCCCGGTAACCTGCCTGGGTAAGATGGATGTCCAGAATCTCGGCTGTCGGTAAATCATCTTCCACCACAAGTATCAGTGGCCCTTGTTGTTCTTCTTCTGGCAAGGCCGTCAGGGAAGTCATGGATGCCTTTACAGCACCGTATCCTTCCCTGACTATGAAGGGCATGTAGACATTAAAGACCGAACCCTGCCCATAAATGCCTTCAACCGTGATATGTCCCCCGTGTATTTCCACGAGTTTTTTCGTAAGCGAAAGGCCGAGTCCCGTGCCCTCCGTGGATTTTGAGGAATCGATCTGCTCAAATTCCTCAAAGATCCGCTCTCTGTCTTCCGGTTTGATGCCTATTCCCGTATCCCACACGGAGACCTTAAGGAACTCCTGCGATTCTGTTACCCATGGGAAGGTTTTTTTATCGCTGATTATCTTTTCAATGGCAATGCCTACATTGCCGCTATCCGCCGTAAACTTAATTGCATTGCTTATCAGGTTGTAGAGGATTTGCTTAAACTTTATCTTGTCTGCGGTAAAATAGACGTCATGATGGACCACTGTCTCAGGCACTATCATCTTCCGGTCCGCAAGTGGCCTTATTACCACTAATACTTCATCAATGACGCTTTTCACCGGAAATGTCTGATAGGAAATTTCAGCCTTACCAGCATCTATTTTTGCCAGATCCAGGATATTATTCACCAGATAAAGGAGATGTTTGGCAGAACCAAAGATGGTGTTCAGGTATCTTTGTTGTTTTTCGGTTAAATCTCCAAAGGTTTTTTGGAGCAGTATTTCTGAGAAACCTATTATGGAATGAAGAGGTGTCCTGAGTTCGTGGCTTGCGTTTGCGATGAAACGTCCTTTCAGTTCGTTTGCCCTGACAAGCTCCCTGTTCATTTTTTCAAGCGCGTTTGTTCTCTCAAGCACCTTTTCTTCCAGGTTGTTGGTCAGTTCCTCAAGTTCCTTATTCTTCTTCTCCAGTTCACCTTTCATGCGTTTTTCTTCGGTAATGTCTTTGCTTATCCCTACGGTGCCTATGACGTTACCTGTCTTATCCCGCAACTCCGAAATAGTGAGGCTTATATCAACCGGGGTGTTATCTTTTTTGAGGAGTGTTGTTTCATAATTGGAGAGAGAACTCTTTCCCCTGAGTGCTTCGAGGATATTCGTCCGTTCCCCTTTATTTACGTAGAGTTCGGAGCATTTTTTGCCTCTGATCTCATGTTCCTTGTAGCCTAAAATTTTCTCGCCGCCCTTTGAAAACTTCACAATATTGCCTTCGCAGTCAGTGGTGATAATTATGTCGCCCGAATCATCCAGCATCCCCTGAAAATACATTAAGGATGCTTCCAGGTCGTGGAGTAATTTATACTTTTCAATTGTCTGGGCGGCCATTGTAGAAAAGAGTTTTATGAGGTTTTTATGTCTTTCGGTAAATACCCGTGGCTTGAAATCGTCTAAATAGAGTATGCCGACTACACTGCCGTTTAGAAGGAGCGGCGCTGCAAGGAGAGATTTTATACCTTCTTTTAAAATCACCGTATCATTAAACATCGGTTCCTTCTCAACATCCTGAAACTCGACCGGCTTGGTTTGTTCCAGTATATATCGGGTAATGCCATCCCCTCTGGGTTTCCATCGCAATGATTTCAGGAAATCGCGGCTTAAGCCTTTTTGAGAGGCCATAATCATTTCTTCGCCGTCAATGATTGCAATGCTCCCGGCAGGTGTGTCCGTAAGCCTCAAGGCGGAACCAAGCGCCTCGTCAAGGGCGCCGGTTAAACTTTTAGATCGTGTAATGAGTAGCCCGCTTTGATACAGTGCCTCCATGTCCTTTCTGGCTTCTTGCTGTTTACTTACTAATTCCCAGAGGAATCTTGCCCCTGTACCCTCTATAACCTCTACAGGATTGGGGGAAGATTTTCTGATATATTCACTTATCTCAGCGTTGCCGGTAACGTTGAGAATAATGTCTGGTTTTTGACAATAGAGTTCATCAATGGTATCTGTACTAAAAATTCCACATTCTTTAGCGAGGCGCAGGGCGGGCGCATTCTTGTCCTTATCGGTTATGCCGACTACCTGTGTCTCGCCATTGTTGTGAAATATATCAAGAAGGGCTTTGCCGCCCTTTCCTGCACCCGCTATGGCAATTTTTATCATACTGCCAGACTCCATATTATTTAAAGAAACAATCTGTTAACAGTCATCAATCCTCAATCTGCAATCCTCAGTCCTCAATCTGCAATTTGCCGATTGCCGATTGTCGATTGTAGACTGAAGACTGCCGACGAGGGAACCACAGATTTCCTGGCGCGGCCTTTGGCCGCAACCAAATTCGAAATACGAAACAAATTCAAATGTCAAAAAACGTAACACTGTAGTTAATCTTTATAGATATTATCATGACGATCAAAATCGAAAAGTGTTACAATCTTTTCTTTTTTATTTATCTCATAAACCAAAACGAATGATCCTCAGACGTGAACTCTTTGTTTATTTTGCAATGGTTTTTTCAGCGGTTTAAAACGATAAGGATCTGCCAATATCTCTTGTACTTTCCGATTAATTAACCGCAGCATTTCTTTGTCTTTTTTCTGAAGTCTTTTGAACTTCTTGTCAAGACTTTCCTTAGTGGCAAGCTTATACACTATTTTAGTCCGTATCTCTCTTTGAAGTCATCAACTATAATGGACCTTTCCAGGTCAATATCTCTTATCCGTAAAATAAAATCTTCACGTAACTCTGGCTCCTCTAAAAGAATCTTCTTAATCAGATTTATATCATGCTGCAGATCAGTAATCTTTTTGCAAATAGTTTCAAGTGTTATATTTTTCACATAGTCTCCTTTTTATTTAGCCACGAGTTGATGGATAGTAGTACAGATTAAAAACGATAGCCATTAGCCAGATTGCTATGAGCCAATCACAGACTCATTAACGTTAATCTCTTTTCAGCGGCCATTGATTCAGATACTGCTTTTCCATCATTTCTATAAATTTTCCCGTAAGATGGGGATCCCATTGTCCTGACATTTTTTCCTTCTTCATGGTGGCTATGACTTCTTCCCGCGTAAAAACACCATTCCTGTAAGGTCTTATAGACGTCATCGCATCGAATGTGTCAATAATATTTACCATTCTTGCCATAACAGGTATTTCATTGCCCGTAAGTCCGTCAGGGTAGCCTTTTCCGTCCCATCTCTCGTGGTGGCTTCTTATAATAGGGAGTGCCTGGCGTAAGGAATATAATGGTTTGCAGATTTTTGATCCGATCACAGGGTGGTCTCTCACCAGGGTTGTTTCATCTTCGGAAAGACGGGCGCTTTTTAGAAGTATTGCTTCATTTATTCCAATCTTTCCAATGTCGTGCAATATGCCGCCTTTTCTGATACTAATGATATCTTTATCAGGAAATCCTAAAAAACCGGCAAATTCCGCCGACAAATTGCCAACCCTTTCTGAATGTCCTTTTGTATAGTAATCTTTAGCCTCGATGGTAATTGCGAGGGTAAAGATTATATCTTCTGAGCATTCCAGTTCATCCTGGAGTCTCTCAAGTTTAATGAGGGAGCGAATCTTTGTAATAAGTTCGAGGGTGTTGAATGGTTTGCTGAAAAAATCGTCTGCCCCTGCCTCAAGTCCTGTTATTTTGTCTTCTACCTGATTGAGACTTGTCACGAGGATTATAGGGAAGAACTTTCTCCTGGAGGTAGACTTCAGTCTTTTACACAATTCGTAGCCATTCATCCCCGGCATCATTACATCCAGAATGGCTAATTCAGGAGAATGAGTTTCAGTGAACCGAATGGCTTTTTTTACGTCGGTGGTAGCTTCAACCCTATATCTTTCTGTGGTCAATACCGCTTCTATGAGTTCAAGGTGTGCCTCAACGTCATCTACAACGAGGATTAATGGTGGTTTTTCTTTTTCCGGATACAAAAGTTCCATTGTATAGGTATATTGGTTAAATGTTATGTTATTTTTGATGGGCGTACTGATGGTTTACCCATGCTGCAAGCCTCATCGCGGCGGGTTAAAAACGTGACGTTTGGTTATGATATTAGCTTTAATTTATCTTGTCAAGCAAATATAAAGGGCGTATAAACACACAATGTTGATTATGCTGCCGGAAAGTGTTTTCATGTTTTTTATTTCTAGTTTGGTTCTGGCTATGCCGGCTTAGGAATTTCAAACTTGTAGAACGAAGCGGTTGCTTCGTTACGAACGAAGATAAATGAGGATGAATATGAATATGGTTATAAAAATTTTATACAGGGTAATCCTTTTTTGTACACTTACAGTAAATATGTTACCTCACCATGCCTTTGCAAAAGAGGCTGTGCCGGTATCAGTCAGGGATGTAAGCTTTTCTCCTGAAAATTTTTTTGAACTTTCGGAGACAGGCTTTGATAAGGAAAAGGTACATTTCAATAAGGGGTGGATTGGCATCTTTATGGAAAATGAAAAGGACAAAGGCATTTTGGTTGTAGAAACAACAAAAGGTTCTCCGGCAGAAAAGGCAGGCATGAAAACGGGAGATATTATAACAAAGATTAACAATGAACCTCTTGTCGATAATGAAGGGAAGAATTTAATCAGGTTCAAAAATAGTATAGAAACTATGGGCGCCGGAGCCGTTCCGACACTGACGGTCTTAAGGGATGGCAATGTAATTGAGTGCAGGCCGGAGCTTATCGCAAAACTTTTAAAAAATGTGAAAAAACCCGTTAGTCTCCCTGTTTTATCCCCGAAAACATTTTTAACCCAAGGTGCCAAAAAAGGACAAGGGCAATCGTTTATGGACTTTGTAATGGAAAACAGGGCATATAGAAAAATGTGCAGCGATACTATTCAAAGAATAGGGGAGGAAGTTTACGTAAGGGAAGGATATCAGACAAATGAAGCATCAAATCCGTTTCGTTTGTCCATAATAGATTATTCGCTGCAAAATCCAATGAATACGTATGAAACCGGTAAAATTATCCGGGATCTTTTTCTGGAAGAAAGCATTGCCGGCCAGGTGCTGTCTGCGGCAAAGTTATTAGATGTTGAATTTTCAGAAAGAGAAGAAATAAACCATGAGGGGGACTTGCAGGCAAGCATACAAAGGCTCATCAATGATATTGTCCCCTGTGTTTCGCTTATCAAGGAAGTGTTTGACGCTTTAACAGAGGATGAGTTTGATTTTTTGTATCAATCCGCTCAAAAAATATGGGTTCAGGAAGAAACTATTGAGCCATCCGATATGGCAAGAGTGCTTGAGTTGTCTCAAAAGGTTGATCTTTCAGGATTATTTGAAGCCGTAACACTGATGCTGCACAGGATTGAAGATATAAAAAAATATGACGGCGATCTGACGCAAACGGCTTTACAGCCGTTTACCCTGCCAGCATTCCTCCAGGGTGCAGATAACATTAAAATTCCTTCCGGTAAAGAAGCAGGGGGAGACGATGACTATGCCGGCGATGTTTTACTGGTGCAGGATACAAGCATAGGGAAGATCGTCATCGGTGGAACCGGCGCTACCTATTATTATAATGATGCAGCGGTCATCGTGGATCTTGGCGGAAATGATTATTATTCTAATAATGCAGGCGCATCGGGTAAAGAAATACCCGTTTCCGTTTGCATTGATTTTTCCGGCAACGACACGTATGATGCCGCAAAACCATTTGCTCAGGGAACCGGCAGATTTGGAATTGGCATTCTTGAGGATGTTAAAGGTGATGACAAGTATTTGGGACGGGATTTTGTGCAGGGAGCAGGGTTATTTGGAGTAGGGATATTACTCGATAACGAAGGCGATGATTTCTATAGCGGAAATGCGTTGAATAGCGGGGTTGGTTTTTTTGGATTGGGACAATTGATAGACGCCAATGGTAACGACGTTTATTTCAGCCGCCAGTTTTCGCAGGGAGTCGGGTTTACAAAAGGAATCGGGATATTGGAAGATGATAATGGAAACGATTTTTATTTTACCGGCGGAAAATACCCTGATTTCAGGGATCCTGAAAAATCCTTTCAATCCATGTCGCAGGGAATGGGCATGGGCATCAGACCTGAAACGACCATAGTGGGGGCTTCCGGCGGCATAGGGATATTAATAGATAAAAAAGGCTCGGACGGGTATTATGGCGACTATTTCTCTCAGGGTAGCGGATATTATTTTTCAATGGGGTTATTGTTTGATTCCGAAGGGAGCGATACCTACTATGCAAGCCGCTATGCCCAGGGCGCCGGCATACATTCTGCAATTGGAATACTGGGGGATAACGGGGGTGACGACAAATACGAGTGTTCTTTTGGCGTTTCGCAGGGGTGTGGGCACGATACCGGCATAGGGTTTCTTGTTGATACCATGGGGAATGACATCTATACGGGCGAAATCGTCTCGCAGGGGGCGGGCATGGAGAAGGGTATCGGAGTGTTGGCGGATTTTCAGGGAGATGACGTTTACCGGGCAAAGGACAGCAGCCAGGGTTTTTCCTTTCCGTCAAAAACAGAAGAAATCACCGGCATAGGCATGCTGCTTGACAACCAGGGAGAGAGCGACGTCTTTTGTGATGTTGTACGGGGGGATTCCCTCTTTTACAGGGCAAATGGCGGCCTTCTCCTAAACAAAAAGTAAGTAGGGACGAAGCATATGCCCTATTCAGTACTATTTTTTTGAAGTGGGGAATGCATATCGCAAAAACAGGATAAAATTGCCCATTTGACCCAACCTGTGTGCAACGGTTATGCGGCGATTCACCACACAATCACCAATACCTGTTTACCGCTTTGCTATCGATTATTTACAAACCAGACAGAATAATCATCCAGCAACTGATAGTTCTTCAATTTCTCATCTGTTGCTTTCAGCTCCGCTAATGGTAAAGTGAATTTCTTCTTATCTGAGACTCGCTTCAAATTGACCAAAATCCCCACCCATTCATCTACTTCAGTTGCTAACGAGAGCATATCGTACTTATCAGTATAAGAGGGTTTGGTCTTTTTTAGCTTCTCATACTCCTTTTGGTCTCCTGGACCAATCACATAATACTCTTCCCAATCAAAATCTTCGATGCCGGTTAGCTCACATGGCAATTCGATATGCTCCTTTAAGTAGGTCAGATATGTCGCTAAAGATTCTTCCGTGACATCTGGAATCTCACCACCAAAGATGAAACCAATTCTTTCGTCTTGCTTATCAATCTCTGTCATTTTTCTCCTCCAATTTTATTAAATCCGTAGAATATTCTGGCTCATTTTTTCCACAAGCCTGTTGCAAGCCTCTTTGTATAGATGACCATCCAGTCTTACCGCTCTTCATCCAAGTGCTTCGGCAAAACAGTTATGATGAGTTTTGTATCTGGTTCAATGTCAAATGGTTCATCTAAAAGTATTTTTTTGCCATCAAAATGAGCTTTTAAATTAATTGTCTTCATAAAAATCCCCTAAATAATTCAGCCGTTTTTACTTTATCTTACGTTTTACTATTTCTATGGTTTTAAGACATTTTTATTTCTTCTGCCAAACGCTGCGCACATGATAATAAAACCGACCTGGATTGCCACAAATAAAATAAATGCGGTAATCGTTAATTTGCCGTATATTCCGCCCATTATAAACTCCAAAAATGTTAAAATTCCTGAGATGGCATAGCCAAGAACCAAACAAACAAGAAATAAAAAATACGAAATACGGGGTGCATTCCCGATTTTTTGTGACTTCCGCCTGTTTTAATAAAACGTACAGTAGTGTTAACCCTGACAGGGTTTCAAACCCTGTCAGGGTTGTTTTGCTCCAACTCCATGAACGCTTACAAAAAATCGGGAATGCTCCCGAAATACGAAACAAATCCGAATAACAAAGTATAAAATTCAAAACAAATCCAAAACATCCCTGTCTGCATGAGATCACGCACAGGCAGGCAATAATATGAAGCACGAAAAGCGAGATACGAAAGATACTCTCGTTTAGAATTTCAAATCATTTTGTCATTAGAAGTTGTTTCGGATTTCGTGTTTAGTATTTTGGATTTTCACAATTGCAGTGACCACAGATTTTGTACGATTAAAATCCACTGATTATTAACCCCCCCATATCTCTATCTGCCTGAAGACCCGGCACGTCGCTACTAAATGATGCCCACGGCGTCTTTGTGCAGCCAGCCCCTTCTTATTTCCTTATCCTCTTTTTTATCAGCATCAGCCCGCAGGGGATCTCCCTGTTTTATACCTACATGCACATATACCTTATACCATTGCCCTTTTACTTGTTCAATGACACATTCCGCCCCTTCGTGAATTTCATATTTCGTTTCATATTCTTCCCCTGGACCATACCGCACCAAACAATTTTTTGCTATTATCACTCCGTGATCAATGCCCCGTTCCACGTACATTTTTATTCCCAGCGATACAACAGCGATCAGCAATCCAACCGCGAAGCCTACGATAAGACGTTTCAACCATCTATATTTTAAAATCACCAACGCAATAAGTAACAACATGGTCATTACATAAATTAATACCGAAAAGACCGCGAGTCCACTCTGATTCAAGAGGAAAAACCAGAAAAATATCCGTTGAATGACTGCCGGCGTCTCATGAATAACCTCTTTGTCTTCGATGGAGTTTTTTGCCAGTCTCAGGTTTGCTTTAATCTCTGCGTTTCCCGGCATCAACCTCTCGGCTTTTCGATAGTTTAAAATTGCTTTGCCCACTTCTCCCAAACGATAGTAAGTATTTCCGAGGTTATAGTGAATCTGGCCGTGCCGAAAACCTTTGGAAAGGATTATCTCATACTGTAGCGCGGCTTCTTCGAGTTTTTTATTTGCTTCCGGAAGTTTCTTTTCCGCTATGAGCTTCATGGCCTGCAAATGGTCTTCGTTTGCAGCGGTAAACATTTTTATCACCTCATCCTTCAAAAGGGCATCTGCAAATGCCACCCCTCCGAAAATAAACAGTATAACAAAAATGAATATTTGGAATTGTGTTCGAATCATAGTTGTTTCTCCAATTTTGTAATGAGCTGCGCTGCAACCTTTAAAGAGTTTTCCCTCTCATTTATCGTGCCGGCGTCGCTGGAAAACCTGCGGTAATCAAAATCAGACAGGCATTGGGCTACTTCAGCAATGACGTCATCCGAAACTCTGTTATTTCGCAGCAATTCCTCCACTTTTCCACCCGACGCGCTTGCGGCGGGAATATTGAATTTATCCGCAAGGTATTCGGTAATTCCCCTGGAAAGGTATGCA
Source organism: uncultured Candidatus Kuenenia sp. (assembly GCF_900696675.1). Lineage (NCBI taxonomy): Bacteria > Pseudomonadati > Planctomycetota > Candidatus Brocadiia > Candidatus Brocadiales > Candidatus Brocadiaceae > Candidatus Kuenenia > uncultured Candidatus Kuenenia sp. The sequence continues at coordinate 50,463 of NZ_CAADGZ010000005.1, forward strand.
TAAAACATGGGGGATGAATCCCCAAAAAGCGCAGATTGCGCAAGGGTGAGTCTTTTGTTTGCCACGGAACGTGCCCTTCTGTTTCTCGCATAACCGATATCCGTTTGAAGACGGTCTTTATGCCGTACAACAAAAAAAGTGGTTGCCAGGGCAATAGCGGGAAGAAAAAGGCCTCCTACGATGAAGGGGTTTTTATAGAGAGGATTTCCCTGATTCTTCAAAGAAGAAAGATTGGTCATGATGGGGAGGATATCCTGTGTTAGCAACTGTACCTGCCGCCGGGAAGACGGCGATTTTTCCAGAGAGTGTGCCAATTGAATGGGTATTTCCTGTTCCCATGAATCCACCGTGATAGGAATCGGTTCTTTTGTAATTGTTTTATATTGATTTTCACGAGGATCGAAATAGCTGAATACGATTGCAGGGATGTTTCTTACCTCTGTATTTTGTGGTTCAATTACCTTGCTGAATACTTTTCTGCCGCGAAGAACTTCTTCTCTATTGGTAATTTGTGTAGTTGCTTCTGCGGGATAAACCTTAAAATCTTCGTCATTATTGAATGCCAGCTCAGGTTCATTTATGGTCTGAATATACCCGTCTCCATATACAGAAATAGACAATGTTATCGGGTCTCCTATCCTTACCCGGGATGTTTTAACGGAAGCTTCCATATTAAAATTTCCCACGGCGCCTTTAAATTCCTTTGGTTTTCCGTCTTCCGGCAAAGGTTTTATTTTTAAGAGAACAGGGTTTGTTGTCCTTTCTACGGGATATTTCCTTTGTCCACTGCCAAAAAAGTCATCAAAAAATGAATCGTTAAAAAAATCATCAAACGGCGTCCCCCTGCGATTCCTCTGTTCCTGAACAATTAAGTTACATTTTACTTTTGCCGGCGTTATTGCCAATTCTCCAGACACTATTGGAAATATCGCGGTGCGCAGTTCCAGTACACTATAGAGTATGCCATCCCTTACTACTTCATATTGGCGCTGGTCACCCAGTTTTTCTTCCATAAAATTTCTTGTAGCAGGCGCAGTGTAATCAATATCAGCAACCGGCAATCCTTTCTGGAAATAGAGCCGGAAGTAAAGGGTTACCTGTTCATATAAATATGCCGCATCTTTATCCGTATACAATTCCACAAAAACCAACTTATCAAGATCAATCGTTTTTGTGCCTGTGGAAGGTTTTGATTCTATCACTTCAATATTTATCGGATTTGAGGTATATTGCCTTCCGTTGTGCGTCAGAGTTGATGAGCCGATGGTGTATTTGCCCTTTGCAACGGGTTGCAACATATAGGTGTATCCCTTGCTTATCGATACCTCCCCGTTGATTATTCGCGTCTGTGCGGTAATTTGAGGTCCATACAACACGCTAAAGCCTTCTATTTCCGGGAATGTTGGCTGAGATACATCCTGTGCGCCGTAGACGGTCAATGTGAGTTTCAACTTATCGTCCAATGTTAATATGTTTTTATCTACCGTGACGGTTAAACCAATCTCCGAGGCATATACCTTTTCCATGCCTCCGAAAATAATTGCCAGTAACATAAAAAGCCAAACAAAGCCTGTAAGTTTCTTCATTTTAAAATATTTCCTATACCAAATAAATTCCTATTTACCGCTCCACTCTGAATTAGCACCTTATCAGTAATTTCTTTGCACACTTCCATTCGTCAGTGCGTGCTTTTTGGCAAAACATTTAATGGTAAAATCCGAAATGCGAAACAAATTCTAAAATCCTCCCTCTCAACCCCCTCCAAAAGGGGAAAATGTCCCCTGCTGGCGGGGGTGCAGGGGGTGGAATTGAAATTTAGAATTTGTTTCGTATTTCGTGCTTCATATTTTTTATCTAGTATAATGTTTAATTAAAATATCTACATTGATACCGTCATTGCGAGCGACAGCGAAGCAATCTTAAGTCTTTTAGGAACAAGAGATTGCTTAGTCGCTCCACTCCTCGCAATGACATTTTTTTACGTACACATTTTAACGGAACGATGTATTAGTACTTTTTTGGTTCCGGCTTTACCAGCTTAGGAATTACCAGTCTTTTTCTACCGACCTGTGTGGCTGGTGTTGTTTTTCTCTGTTTACTGGTCTCGCCTCTTTTTCAACCTGATTCAACGCATCAAGAATACGCTCCGCTTCTTCTTTCGACATTTGTCGATTTCCCTCTTCCTGGGTTTGCGCATCCTGCTGCTGTGTAGGAGGTTTATCTTTCTGCTGCTGCTGCTCTTCATTCGCGTGAGAAGGTTGTTCATTCTCCTTGTTTAAATCTTCTTCCTGCTTATCTTCGGATGGCTGGTTACCTCCATCCGGTTCTTGTTCCTTACCCTCTTGTTCTTTATTTTCAGCAGATTGATCATCGCCTTCGTTCTGGTCATTTTGCTGTTCCTGTTCACTTTGTTTATGTTCTTGTTCCTGTTCCTGTTGATTATCCTGCCCCTGTTGTTGCTGTTCCTCTAATTTTTTTTCGACAAATTCATGATTATACATTGCATCGTTTTTTAATTGTTCAAGTTCACCGCCTTTTTTTGGTGCTATTTCATCAATAATATCAACCGTTTTTTTATACCAGTCTAATGCCTCGCCCATCTTCCCCTGCTTATAGAGTGTGTTTCCTATGTTAAAACTGGTTTTCGCCTGCATTTCCGGGGTTCCCGTTTTCAGCACCTTCTCAAATGATTTAAGTGCTTCATCGTATTTACCCCGCTTGTATTGCGTATCAGCAACATTAAAACTCAATTGCGGAACATCTGGGGAATCTACCTGTACGTTAAGATATTTTTCCAGGGCTTGGTCATAATTTCCGTTTTTATAGAGTTCATTTCCCTGCCGGACCTGATCGGCAAAGGGGTCTATCCAGCCGAGAAACAACCAACCGCTTATAATGAAAGGCAGCACATTCGTCATAGAATCCTTTTTTCTCTCAAGAGTATTTCGTTTCTTTCACAAAACATTCGAGGCATATGAAAATAATGGCAAAGAAAAGGGGGATCTGAAACCGGTTTACATATTTTTTAACCCTTTGTGTCTTGTAAACAGACCCTTCTATTTGTGCGAAGCTTTCATTATAAATCTTCGCCAGTCCCCATTTAGTACCATATGCGGGTGTATAAAGTCCGCCTGTTTCAAGCGCTATTTTATTCAGGGTTATTTCGTCCAGCCTTGATTTTACTACCTGCCCATGTGCGTCTTTTAATAAAGTCTCTTTTCCCTGTTCATCAATGATTTTGATGTACGACCCTTCTTTTTTGCCAACGCCGACCGTATAGATGACTATCCCCTTTTCTTTTGCTTTACTTGCCGCTTTTAATGGATCGGTTTCGTGGTTTTCCCCATCGGTAATTATTATCATTGCTTTATGGTTGTTCTCGTTTTCGCCAAAGGCGTCGATGCCCTTATAAATCGCCTCGGCTATTGCAGTCCCGCCTACGGGGATAATGTTTACATTCAAATCATTCAAAAAAAGCCGGAATGCGCTATAATCAGAGGTGAGTGGACAATAAGTAAACGCCCTACCCGCAAATGCAATCAACCCGACACGGTCGCCTTCCAGTATTTTCAACAGGTCTTCAATTTCCCGTTTTGCGACTTCCAGGCGGTTTGGTTTTACATCATCTGCCAGCATACTTCGGGAAGTATCAACCGCAATCATAATATCAATGCCCTTTTTTTCCACCTCTTCCCAATGATATCCCCATTTGGGCTCTATGAGTGTGATGATAAGAAAGAGGACTCCAATAATCATCAGAACAGCCTTGAGCCATTGTTTTTTTCTGCTAAGGGAAAAGCCTGCCATCTTCAACAGATCGAGACTGGCAAACCGGTTTAAATCTCTCATTCTTCTTTGAAAGAAGAGTATATACCCTATAGCCAGAACAGGTACAATGAAAAGCAGGTATAAGTAATTAAGATTGCCGTATTGCATATGTGGTAAATTGTATTCCCGATATAATAGTTTTGTTTTCTGTAGTATGTGTAAAAACAGGCACAGTTATTAAGGAATTTTCCTTAATTTTGTTTTTTTCAGGCACAATTCAATCAATAAACACCCAAATGCCGGAAGCAGAAAATAATGAAACAATTCCTTGTATTCCTTGTAATGGGTTATTTCCGTTTCTGTTTTTTCGAGCGCATCTATTTGCTGGTAAATTTCTTTGAGCGACCCCGTATCGGTAGCCCGGTAATACCGGCCTCCGGTAATATTTGCTATTTCCGCCAGGCTTTCATCATCAATATCTATCTTTACCTGTCTCATCACCCTGTTTCCAAATAAATCCCTTGCAGGATAAGGGACCAATCCCTTTGACCCTGCCCCGATCGTATAAATTTTAATATTAAATGCCTGTGCAAGTTCCGCTGCGGTAAGAGGGTCAATTTGCCCTGAATTATTTCTGCCGTCCGTTAAAAGCACAATCACCTTGCTTTGTGCTTTTGTATTTCTCAAACGGTCTACAGAGGAAGCAATCGCAGAGCCGATTGCTGTGCCGTCTTCAAGTAGCCCAATCTCTGTTTTTTCCAAAAACTGCAGTAATATCCCATAGTCGAGCGTTAAAGGGCATTGTGTGTAGGCATTAGCCGAAAATACCACCAGGCCGATAGGGTCGGTTGAGCGTTTGTTTATAAAATCCTTTACCACCTGCTTTACCACATACAAACGGTTCTGGCGTTTGCCGTCCATCTCGAAATCTTCCGCCAGCATACTTCCTGAAATGTCCACGGCGAGAACAATGTCTATCCCTTCTGTCTTTACCTTTGTTTGTTCATTGCCTTGCTGCGGACGCGCTAATGCAATAATACATAATGCAATAGCCAGCGAGCGTAAAACAACAATGATGTGGCGATACCTTTGTGCAAGTGAAGGTTTTAATTTTTTTAGATTTCTTATTGAAGAAAAAATCAGCGGATGTGTTCCTTTTTGCCGGAAATAAACATACAGCAGAAAGGGAATAATAACCAGTAACAGTAGTAATAAAGGGTCTCGAAGAATCATTTAAAACAACATATCATGGAAAAACGTATTAATAATATAAATTAAATATACGGTAATAGTTTGGTTTTTGAAAATGTAAAAATGCTCGTTCTCAGGCTGGAGTTTGGGAACGGGACAGATAACACCCCTCCCAGGCCCCTCTCGATAGAGAGGATTTAGCAGCATGCATGAAGGTTTTTAATATCCCGGCGATAGTTTAATGCTTTCTTGCTTTGCAATTGCATCCCATAGGGCATTTTCTTCTATATCATTTGCCGAAAGAGCATCGACAAAAGCCTGGTACGCCTCATTTGTTGACTTCAATAGTTCTTCCGCTCCCTTTTCCGTATAGAAATACCTACTAATAAGCGTTTCCGATTGCTTGTATATCCTGGCGCCGGCAAGATCTCTTTGGTCTCCCATATCTACTTCGTATTCAGCCAGTACCCCTCTGTTTACATAGTAAAGATTCAGGCAAGCCCTGGCATTTTTCAAATCTAAAAAATGAATCCTCTCTTTTTTTGCCAGGATTTCCTTAATTTCCGGAGTGCCATAAATTCCCCAGATTATTTGCATATTCCTTTTAAGTCTGTTCGTTTTTTCCGGGGAGAATACCGCTGCATGCTCACGGGAAGGTCTCCTTTCCTTTTTACCACTAAGCTCTTTTTCACGACTTAAATATGTTTCCATAAATTTTTCCGGCGCTTTTACCATTTTTCATCCTTTTTAAAAAGGTTAACGCGATACAAAACAGTAATTAACGACACATCTGCTATTATCATTTCGCATCAACAATCACTGCCTCTTCTTTTTTCTCTTCCCCTTCGCTCTTTGTTTCGTCTACCAACCGCCTTGCAAGATCGTATGTTTCCTGACTTTCCAATAAAGAAGGGCCGTATTTTGCATATTTTACACGGTCACATTTCTCAAGAAATTCCTGAATATATTTTTTATGAGCGGTATTTAATTTATTTGTATATGCCATTTCAACCAGGAATTCTTCCGTAGTACGTTCGGGGGCGGACAATCCAAACCGGTCTTCTATATAATGCCGCAAAATATTGGTAATGCGGTAATAATATTCTTTTACCAGACCTTTCCCGACAAGGTCTTCTTTTAATAATATCTCAAGCAATTCATAAGCTGTCTCATGTGGCAGCTTCTTTGCTGCTACTCTTGTTTGAACACGCTTTCCGCCCTTTTGCTTTTTCAATATCCGGTAGGCGAGCATGAACAGGGCAATTGCCGCAACTCCTGCAAAAATCCATTGGAGTAAACGCACATAGTTTGTGTCAACGCCGAGAGGAGGGGCAATGTCACGAATGTCAGTGATCTCTTCACCTTCTTTTATCATGCCTTTGATGTTTATTTCAAGTTCATTTGTAGCAACTTCCCCCTCTCCGTAACCTTCTGCATGGTATTTTATTTTTATTGGCGGAATTATTTGCAGCCCGGTTTTGTAAGAACGCAAAATATAGCGGCGTTCAACAATCCTGTCCCCCTCTTTTCCTCCGACGGCTTCCTTTGTCTCGCCCGCATCTTTTACAAAAAATTCTCCGATACGGTCTCCGGGATCGGGTATTGTAACATTTACACCAACAGGACTCTTTGCCTGAATTATTACGTTTATTTTGTCGCCAATCGTCACATCGCTTTTCTCAACACTCGCTGCAACCTCAATCGGTACGTTATTAAGGTCGCCCGATTCGCTTGCCTGGATTGCGCTCCAGGAAAGTAAGGTATATACTGCTGCCATTAGTACGATAAATAGTCTATAAAGGGGCATAAAGCGCTTTATGTTGGGCATATAACTACCATGTGAAAAGATTTTAAATCCTCTTCTCTCTTATTCTGAAAAAACGAATTATGGGTTCTACGTAATTTTTTTGAGTATTAACGACAACTTCATCAACACCTGTTGAACGAAATAATTGAGACCGTTCTTCTTTTTGCCGTAGGGCCATCATGCTATACTCTTTTCTTGCACTTGAATTCGAGGTATCTGTTATTATTCTCTCGCCTGATTCCGCATCCTCTAATTCGATAAAACCTACATTGGGCAATTTCTGTTCTCTCGGATCAATAATATTAACCGCGATCACATCATGTTTCTTATTTGCGGTTCTTAATGAACGCGCATAAGCATTTTCTTCCGCAATGAAGTCAGACACGATAAAGGTAATCGTCTTTCGGGAAGCAATCTTATTTAAGTAGTCCAGCGCCATGGCGATGTTCGTGCCTTTTCCCGACGGCTTTGAACACAAAAGTTCCCGAATAACTTTGAAGACGTGTTTTGCCCCTTTTTTCGGAGGTATGAATTTCTCGATTTTATCCGTAAACATAATCACACCCACTTTATCATTGTTTTTAATTGCAGAAAAGGCAAGGAGAGAGCATATTTCTATTGCCACTTTATTTTTTAAATATTTTACCGAGCCGAAATTTTCTGACGCGCTTACATCCACCAGAAGCATTACGGTTAATTCCCGTTCCTCAACAAAGCGTTTAATAAAGGGGCGTCCCATGCGTGCCGTCACATTCCAGTCAATCATCCGTATTTCATCTCCGGGCTGATATTCGCGCACCTCCTCGAATTCAATACCAACTCCTTTGAAAATACTGTGGTACTCGCCCACTAACGCTTCATTGACAAGGCGGCTTGTGTGAATCTGGATCTGACGAATTTGTTTTAAAACATCTGCTGAAATCATGTCTGTTAATTAAGGAACTTCCACGTTATCAAAAATTTTATTAATAATATCTTCCGGCCGTATTTCTTCTGCCTCTGCTTCATATGTTATGATTATTCTATGCCGGAGGACGTCCATTCCTATAGATTTTACGTCCTGAGGAGTGACAAATCCCCTACCCTTGAGAAACGCGTGCGCCTTTGCTGCTAATGTCAGATTTATTGTTGCACGCGGAGACGCTCCATATTCAATGAATTGATCCAAATCCAGGTTATACGTCTTCGGCTCTCTGGAGGCAAAGACAATATCTATAATATAATCTTTAATCTTGTCGTCGATGTAAATCCCGTCCACCACCGTGCGTAACCGTAAGATATCGTTCGGAGAAATTACCGAATTTACCTTAATATCGCTTTTGGTGGTAGCCATACGCTCTAATATTTCACGTTCCTCTTTTTTGTCAGGATACGTAATATTCAATTTCAGCATAAAACGGTCCAACTGTGCTTCCGGCAGCGGATACGTGCCTTCGTGCTCAATTGGGTTCTGAGTTGCCAATACCAGAAACGGTTCCTCCAGTTTAAACGTCTCATCGCCAATGGTAACCTCCCGATCCTGCATGGCCTCTAAAAGTGCGCTTTGCACCTTCGCCGGAGCGCGGTTTATCTCATCCGCCAGCACGATATTCGTAAAAACCGGTCCCTTGCGAACGGTAAATTCACCGCTCTTGGGATTGTAAATAAGCGTGCCAAGCAAATCCGCAGGCAGTAAATCAGGGGTAAATTGTATCCTTTGAAAGGAGGCATGCATTGCTTTTGCGAGTGTCATAATGGACATTGTCTTTGCCAATCCGGGAACACCCTCTAATAAAACATGTCCGTTGGAAAGCATCCCGATTAATAATCTCTCGATCAGGTATTTTTGTCCTACAATTACCTTACCTACCTCGTACAGAAGGGTATTTATTAAATCACTTTCCGTCTTTACCCTTTCTGTAATACTTCTAACACCAGAATCCATTTATTCCTCCATAGCAAATTCATCTTTCGTTTATAAGATATAAAGTAAATTAGCGAGAATTTATTTTGATTATAAATCAGTGTAAATAAACAAAAATTGTCCCCTTATTTGTTCCTTCGTTATCACTACAGCGACATTTTATTATTAAGTCCTGCACAAAGTCGGCAGGGCATTAACCCTGTCAGGGTTATTTCTTTCATAGGCAGGTTATGAAACATATATATACCAAGAAATTGTTGCAACATCTGAAATAAAAATGTCGCTGTGATGTTGTAAATCAGACCTATTTTGCAAACATAAAAATGTGATTATATAATAATTGTATTTGCATGTGAACATGTATTTTGCAAATATTCGCTTACGCCGGAAAGTACTTGACACCTTATGGAGTGGATGTTACGATTTTTGCTTGCGACTTCGGCCTGATATAAATCAGTATTTTCACAGAATACATTTTGAATAATTTTTTTATTAAAGTTAAAGAGTACCGTGTGTAAGGAGGATATTTTGCGCCGAAAGAGGGTCTTTATTCCGGTATTTTATTTGATAATACCTATTAATCATAATTCTTGATTGGGGGTGATGTTTTTAAGAAAAAGACTTTTCGCGATAATATCAAAAGCGAAACGTGCCTTATGAAAAATCTTAATAACAATACATTAACATTTTATTTATTGGAGGGCTTACCGTTGAAAAAACTTTTTAGTTATTGTGTTATTCCTGCAACAGCAATTTTTAGTCTCTATTTTGTACAACCAAGCTTCACTGCATCTGCAAATGACGTTAAACTAATTTATAAAGATACCTGCGAATTATGCCACGGCTCTGATGGAAAAGGCTCTGAAGCTGGAAAACAATTTGGAGTGCCTGATTTCAGCGACCCTGACTACCAGAGGTCAAGAACCGACGAAGATATGAAAGAATCTATGACAAAGGGAACCAAAAATCCAAATTACGTGCCGCTCGGAGACCTTGGGGTCGATCTCTCACACCTTGACGAACTCGTTCAGATTGTACGTGGATTTAGCAAATAGGCCTTTACACAAAATGTAATAATAAAAATCAAAATGGCAAGGGCAGGGCATTCTCATGTTCTGCCCTTTTTCTTTCAACTATGGCCGATGATATTATCAAAATTGATGGTTCTTTTGGGGAAGGCGGGGGGCAAATACTGCGGACTTCGCTTTCTCTGTCAGCCATTACTAAAAAGCCTTTTGAAATACATAGCATCAGAGCCAACAGAAAAACACCCGGAATCAGCCATCAGCATTTACAGGCAATAAACGCTACCGCCAGGATTTGCAATGCGGAGGTAGCCGGGAACACCCTTCGCTCTACAACCATCAGATTTTATCCTGGTAATATTCTGCACGGAACATATTCTTTCAATATCGGGACTGCGGGTTCAATTGCCCTTGTATTACAAACGATATTCTATCCACTCAGTTTCGCAGAAGGCCCATCCACAATCACCATTACCGGCGGTACGCATGTAAGCCATAGTCCTTGTACGGATTATCTTGAGCGGCAATGGTTGTTTTTCCTGAGAAAAATGGGATATGATGCTGAAATGCAAACGACGAGAGCCGGCTTTTATCCACGTGGCGGAGGCGAAGTTGTAATGAAAATAAGTCCGTCACATACACAGCACGCCATACGAATAAAGGATAGGGGGCGTCTTCTCCGGATTAAAGGTCTCTCTGTAGTAAGCAATCTGGACACAAACATCGCAAAAAGACAACAAATGGAGGCTCAGAAACAGTTTTCAGTACAAAACATACCACATGAAATAGCCTTATTTGAAATGCCTGCAATCGGCAAGGGCACCCTGTTGCTTCTCATTGGGGAATTTGAATATAGCCAATGTTGTTATTTTAGCTTGGGTGAAATTGGCAAACGCGCTGAAACGGTAGCAGAAGAGGCGTGTAACAAACTAAACAATTTTTTAAAAACTAAAGGCGTATTCGATGAATACCTGGCCGATCAGCTTATTGTGCCACTTGCCCTGGTAAAGGAGGAAGAGACAACCTTTACCACGTCCATAATTACCAAACATCTGTTAACGAACATTGAAATTACAAAACAGTTTATCCCTATTGGTGTTACAATAACGGGCAGGATAAATGAAGAAGGTTCTATAACAATAAAACCTCTTTAACATGCGTAACAATAACGCGGATAAATGACAAAAGGGCTATGCTTTTCAATAATCGCATAGCCCTTTTGTCAAAAAAACAGGATTAATCTTTATTCAGCTACCGTGTATGTTTCGCCTCCTACAGAGCCATCATTTCCGTACACTGTTGGCATGTAAAATGTATTTTCTGCCGCCTGATCAATCTTTTGATTGCACCTCGCACATCTTCTGTTGTGCGGCCCGCGGCTAATGAATTTTTTACCGCACATTAAACAACTTCTCTCCGCCTTGTCAATAAATACGTTTTTTAAAGAAAGGCTTCTTTCGTTATATTTTTTTCTCGACTTTTCTTTTTGCTGAATGTTCATCTACTACTCCTACCCCTTCAAAATTACAATAAAAAATAAGGTACGATTATAACTCAATCTTAAAACAAGGCAACACAAAATATTGTTCCATTTGTAAAAAAATATTTTACTGTTTTTTTAATACATTGAGGTGTAATTACTTATGCCATGCTACTCTTTTGCAAATTTAATCGAAAACAGAATAAAAGATTTTCGGTGTTTTTTGCTTTTTGGCGGGCAATAATTAACCATTATTACTTAAAACGCCGGAATGCATGCGCTATCTTCTTGTAAAATAATATCTTAGAAGCATCATACATTTAAATATTTTGTCAAAAAATGTAAAGTAAGTATGATAAGGTGCTAGCGAAGGCATGTAGGCAATGATGGGTACGTTTTTATTCTGTTTTTGCTTGTATTTATACAGATGTAACGTATAATGTGAACTACAATTAACCTGAAAAAACGAATATTTTCAATATGACGGGGCGTAGCGCAGTTTGGCTAGCGCGCCTGCCTTGGGAGCAGGAGGTCGGAGGTTCAAATCCTCTCGCCCCGACCACTTATGTTTCACCTCTTTTTTAATCCCTCGCGGAACACCGCTTTAACGTAATTAATTAAGCCACCGCGAAAAGATTCTTTTTTGCTGTTCATCGGGTCTTTGTTTTCTTCATCTCTGCCTTAATTTCCTTCTTTTCTCCCTCTTCCAGATCAACCTTTGTTTTGTATTTCCTGTAGCTATTCTTTGTAGCTGTAATATTATACGTATCCGCCTTTAAATTGCCAAACTCGAAAAGTCCATTTTCATCAGAAAAGGTTTTCCTTTTAATTTTTGTAGTTTTTCCCTTCAGTGCTATCTTAGCAGATTCAACGGGGTTTTTATTCTCATCGCTCAAACTTCCCGATATTTTCCCCAAAAATGCAGATAGATCACTATCCAGTTGTGAAATAAAGGTGTCTATCTTACCGCTATAATTTGCATAAAGAACCCCACTGGTAACCGGGAAATTTGAAGCATTCGTAAATCCGGCAACATAAATATCTCCCTCCGGCCCTGTTGCCAATGCCTTGCCGCAATCATAGCCAGAGGAACCGCCAAGATAGGTGGAATCCAGCAGATCTTCCAGATTGTTGTCAAAACTGGAAATGAACGCATCTGCACCTCCACCATTAAATGAGGCGTTATAAGACCCTATTGTGGTAGGGAAATCTGAAGAATACGTACTGCCGGTTACGTAAATTTTTCCGTCCGAAACAATAACGATGGCATTCGCATGCTCATATCCGTAATTATAGTCGTACCCTTCTGAAGGATAGCCCGAACCGCCCAAAAAGGTTGAGGCAATAAGTGTTTTTAAATCATTGCTCAATTTCGATACAAAGGCATCGGAGCCAAAATTGTATGTTGTATCATATGCCTTTGTAGTTATTGGAAAATTCGAAGAAAGGGTGCCACCCGTTACATAAATATTGCCTTCAGAATCGCTTGCCATATCGCTTATATAGTCATTAAAATATCCCCCAATGTATGTGGCAGCAAGAAGGCTCGTCAGATCCTTATCAAACTTTGAAACGAAACCATCAACATCATGTTCTCCACCATTAAAGACAGCATCATACGTGCCTGAAGAAGCAGGGAAATCTGATGAGCCGGTAGTGCCTGCGATAAAAACGTTTCCTTTGGAATCGATAACAAGGGCGCTGCTATAATCACCGGAAGAACCTCCCATGAATGTTGAGGCCAAAAGACCGGTTAGTTCATTATTCAGTTTTGAAACAAAAACATCTCTGGAGCTGCCGGTCAATGAAGTTTTATAAGCGCCCGCTGAAGCAGGAAAATCAGCAGAATTTGTATCACCCGTTACATAAATATTTCCCTCTGCATCAATTGCTATATCTCGGCTATAATCGCCAAAAGTCCCGCCTAAATAGGTAGAAGCCAGAAGATTCGTCAAATCGGTGTCAAGCCGGGAAACAAAAACATCTCCATATGAATCGTTTAACGACCCTGCATAAGCATTTTCAGTTGTTGGGAAATCGGACGAATTCGTTTCTCCAGTTACGTAAACATTCCCTTCCGGGTCTAAAAGCAAAGACCGTACTTTATCCTCTGAAGATCCGCCCAAATAAGTCGAAGCAAGAAGACTAGTTAACGTTGGATTTATTTTTGAAATGAAAACATTACTTCCTGCGCTGCCGGTATTGTATGAACCACCGGTAGTCGGAAAGTCAGACTGCAATGTATTACCGGCGATATAGACATACCCATCCCCGTCAATTGCCAAAGAACACACTTCATCGTTATCTGAACCGCCAAGATAGGTAGAAGCAAGAAGGGGGTCGATAACAAGCTCCTTCGTTTTATCATACTCATCCACTTTAAAACCATAAACCATACCGGCATCTTTCAAATGATAGCTTGCCGCCACCAGGATCTTTTTCCCATTTATTTCCTGATATGCTTCCGGCCTGGTGAACGTAACATTTCCTAACGGCGTCTCTGCCTCCAGTTGTCCTGTTTTATTAACATGTAACGAACTCGCTCCGTGTATCTTTATTCTTATTCCTTCCGCGCTGGCATTTGGTTTTACGTGGAAAAGTTTTTCTACATTGTTGCCATACGCCTTTAATACTAAATCTACTCCGTTGAAAACCTCGCCAAAACAGAGACACTCGTATGTTGGGATATTTTGTTGCCACTGCGAAGGGTCTTTATGCTTATAATAGTTAACCTTCGTAACCGAAGTTTTTTCTCCCTTTATATTAACCGTCTTTCCACCGGCCAAATGCTCCGTAAGCACGATATTCTTCATAACCAGGTTGTTCTTACTATCTGCCTTTCTCATAGTTGCAACTGTGGAGTCTTGGGAACAGGGTTCGGTTTGCGCGGTAATATTTTGCGTTTTCGTTCCTGGCCTGTCTGAAATATGCGGCAATGAATAAACTATTTCACCTTCGCTTGTCACATAAATTGTCGCGCCAAAGGTGTTGGCATAAAATTTTACCCTTGCATCTACTTGTCCTTTATTAAGAATAAAGGGTACCGTAAGCATTTGCGCTTTTTTAACTATCTCCTGATGTAATGTTTTTTGTTTACCGCTTTGGTCTGCGAAAGCTGCCGATCCCAGGAATATTATAGCGGATGTTCACCCCTGCCAAAACGCATAAGTGCTTAATATATAGTTTGTTAAGGCTGTATTTTTAATAAATATGTAGTCACTAATATATTGTTATTATACGACAATATACTTGACGGATAATGGTTGTTATCTGTACAATGGTGGACATGCATATTGTAGAGAACAAGTCAAAATCCGGTAAAAAAATCTATCGATCTACCCTTCTGCGGGAATCGTACCGTGAGGATGGGAAGGTCAAGAAA